>NZ_JBHYWP010000023.1:0-2414 GCF_042751845.1 Streptomyces sp. NPDC059398
GTGCCGACACACTGGGCGCGCACGGTGCTGCCGCCGTACGGGCACGGCCCGGTGCGGGGCTGCCGCAGCCGTCCGCGGCCGACGCCCCGGACGGCTTCCCGCTCAACTGTCCTGAGTGGCCGTCAGTGCGTACGCACGATGTCGACGTCCGACGCCTTGACGAAGGCCACCCGGTGCCCGATCTGTACGGTCACGTACTTGGTGGCGCCGGGGAAGTACGTGTGGTCGTACGGGTAGGAGGCGTCGATCGTCGGGGCGTAGTAGTAGCCCGTGG
Organism: Streptomyces sp. NPDC059398; assembly: GCF_042751845.1. NCBI lineage: Bacteria > Bacillati > Actinomycetota > Actinomycetes > Kitasatosporales > Streptomycetaceae > Streptomyces > Streptomyces sp. NPDC059398. The sequence goes on from NZ_JBHYWP010000023.1 coordinate 275, forward strand.
GCGCCTCGCCGCCGCCGGGGTAGGCCTGGCCCTGCTTGATCGTGTACGAGAGCGGCGTGCCCAGATGGGCCCCGGTGAAGTCCGCCGGGTACTCGCCCTTCTCCGGGTAGGCCACCCCGTACACCGGCACGTCGGTCCGGCCGGCCTTGGGCCGCACCAGATATCCGGAGGTCGGTACGGTGGTCCTGGTGTGCGCGGGGCTCTGGAACCAGGCCTTCTGCCCGTACCACCAGATCGCGGTCCAGCCGGGTGCGTGCCCGGCGACGACGGCCTGCTGCGATGCACTGATCTTGCTGCCCCAGTCGGCGACGCAGTTGGTGCCGGGCTTGCCGTCGGTGTGCAGCGCCGGGTCGGAGAAGAGTGGTGAGCCGGTGGAGGGCGCGGTGTGGAGCGGCACCGCGCTCGACGGCTGCGCGGGGAGGTCGATGTTCTTCTCGCAGTCCCGGAACTTCTGGATGTTCTCCTTGAACACCGGGCTCACGGTGACGAGTTGGCTGCGCGGCGAGGCGGTGGGGACGGTGGGCCGGCCCACCAGCTTCATGAAGTAGTCCCAGTCCCAGTACGTTCCCGGGTCCCAGTGCATGGCCGCGGTGCCCGAGGTGCTGGTGGGCGGGACGTTGTCGTGGCCGATGATGTGCTGGCGGTCCAGCGGGATGTCGTACTTGGCCGCGAGATAGCGTACGAGACGCGCCGTCGAGCGGTACATCGCCGGGGTGAACCACTGGGAGCCCTCGGTCGCGACGCCCTCCTGTTCGATCCCGATGGACTGCTGGTTGATGTACCAGTTGCCGGCCTGCCAGGCGATGTCCTTGTCCTTGACCATCTGCGCCACATGGCCGTCGCCGGAGCGGACCACATAGTGCGCGGACGTCTGGTTGTGCGGGTCCTGGAAGATCTGCAGCGTCCTGTCGAAGGTTTCCTCGGTGTCGTGCAGGACGATGTACTTGATCTTCCCGGTGTGCGGGCGGTCCGCGGTGTCGTAGTTGCCGTACGTCTCCTTGTCGGCGGGATCACCGGTCTGCTGGTAGGCGGCGGGGGCCCACGCGCAGTCGAGGGTGCGGGGGCACTCCGGGCGGGTGCCGCCGGGGGCCGCCTGCGCCACCGGGGAGAGCAGGGCGAGGCCGAAGGTGCTCGCGGTGGTCAGTGCGAGCGCGAGTCTGATCCTCTGCTTGGACGTCATGACGGCCCTTCTTGCCGGGAGTTGCGCCGTGGTGATCTCTCGAACGGTATGGGCGCACTCTCTGACCTGAGGTGATGGCACGTCAAGAGCGCCGCACAGGGCGGCTGTTGAAACAGTTGTCCAGACCACTGGCATGGCCGATGACCAGCGCGAAGGGCGTGGCTACCAGGCTCTGGCGGTGCGGGTCGTCCGGCTCTCTCCGGCGGACGAGGGCCGTCGGCCGGATGCCAGGGGGGGGCTCAGCCCTGCTGGAACATCTCCGCGGGCAGCGGCTTCAGAAGGGCGTACAGATCGTCCGTGATCGGCCGGTCCCAGCTGGCGATGGTGACCAGGACCTTGTCGCTGCGGTCGAACTGGACGCAGGAGATACGGCTCTCCGAGAGCTTCAGCCGATGCACGATGAGGAGGTTGTCCCCCTGCATCACCGGCATGTCCTCGCTGTCGAGCACCTCGATGGGCTCGTCGTTCTCCAGGGCCGCCAGCAGCTGCGCCACCTCGAAGGGGATCTGGCCATCGGCGACCTCGCGGGCGGGCGAGCCCTCCGGCAGATTACCGATGATCATCGCGGGGCCGCGGCCGCCGAACAGGTCGTACCGCAGGAAGACGCCCTGGCAGGAGCCGTCCGGGGCGGGGAGGAGACCGGCGCCGAGGTTGCCGGGCCAGTCACCCGGGTCCATGGCCAGGACGTCGAAGTCCGGGCCCGCGGGAGTGGCGGCGCTGCGGCGGCGGAGGAAGGACATGCAGCCATGGTACGTGGCTCCGGCCGTCCGCCGAAGCCGGGGCCGGGCCCGCGGGGGCCCGTCCTGATCGCCCTGGCACCCGCCGTGCGGAAGCACAGCGTGGACCGGCGGGCACCCCCCGTGTTCCTCCCGGTCCGCCGTCCGTGGCCGGCCCGGCCGGCCCGGCGGGCCCCCGACGGGCCGGGGGGCCCGCCCGCGGGGGCGGCGGGCGGGGGTGGGG
>NZ_JBHYWP010000023.1:2424-55958 GCF_042751845.1 Streptomyces sp. NPDC059398
CGCCACCGCGGGCCCACAGCGACCGCTCCGGGCGCGCACAGCCGGACGGCGGGTCAGGCGGCCGGTGGTTCGGAGCCCACCAGCCACATGGAGAAGAACTGGGAGCCGCCGCCGTAGGCGTGCCCGAGCGCCTTGCGGGCGCCGTCCACCTGGTGCTCCCCTGCCGCGCCGCGCACCTGGAGCGCGGCCTCCGCGAACCGGATCATGCCGGATGCGCCGATGGGGTTGGTGGAGAGCACCCCGCCCGACGGGTTCACCGGCAGGTCGCCGTCCAGCTCGGTGACGCCGGACTCGGTGAGCTTCCAGCCCTCGCCCTCGGCCGCGAAGCCCAGGTTCTCCAGCCACATCGGCTCGTACCAGGAGAACGGGACGTACATCTCGACGGCGTCGATCTCCCGGCGCGGGTCGGTGATCCCCGCCTGCCGGTAGACGTCGGCGGCGCAGTCCTTGCCGGCCTGCGGGGAGACGAAGTCCTTGCCGGCGAAGAGGGTGGGCTCGCTGCGCATCGCCCCGCCGTGCATCCAGGCGGGCGGCCGGGGCGAACGGGCCGCCCCCGCACGGTCGGTGAGGATCATCGCGCACGCCCCGTCCGACGAGGGACAGGTCTCGGAGTAGCGGACGGGGTCCCACAGCATGGGGGACGACTGCACCTTCTCCAGGGTGATGTCCTTCTCGTGGAGATGGGCGTAGGGGTTCTTCAGCGCGTTGCGGCGGTCCTTGTACGCGACGAGCGAGCCGACCGTGTCGGGCGCCCCGGACCTGCGCATATAGGCACGCACATGCGGGGCGAAGAACCCGCCGGCCCCGGCGAGCAGGGGCTGCTGGAACGGCACGGGCAGGGAGAGGCCCCACATCGCGTTGGACTCGGACTGTTTCTCGAAGGCGAGTGTGAGGACCGTCCTGTGCACCCGGGAAGCGACCAGGTTGGATGCCACCAGCGCGGTCGATCCGCCGACCGAGCCCGCGGTGTGCACGCGCATCATGGGTTTGCCCACGGCTCCCAGCGCGTCGGCCAGGTAGAGCTCGGGCATCATCACGCCCTCGAAGAAGTCCGGGGCCTTGCCGATGACGACGGCGTCGATGTCCGCCCAGGTCAGTTCGGCGTCGCTCAGGGCGCGACCGGCCGCCTCGCGGACGAGTCCGGCGATGGAGAGGTCGTGCCGGGCGGCGACATGGTGGGTCTGGCCGATCCCGACGACGGCCACCGGTTCCTTGTGGGTCGCGCGCCGGGTGTTCGCTGGCTGGTTACTCACTGGGCCTCTCCTTCGAGGACGGCGACCAGATTCTGTTGCAGGCACGGGCCGGAGGTCGCATGGGCGAGCGCGCGGTCGGACTCGCCGCGCTGGATCCGGGCGGCGGCCTCGCCGAGCCTGATGAGCCCGGCCGCCATGACGGGGTTGGCGGCGAGCGCACCGCCGGACGGGTTGACCCGTACGCCGTCGCCGAGCCGCAGGGCCTTGCGCAGGACGACCTCCTGGGAGGTGAAGGGCGCGTGCAGTTCGGCGGTGTCGACGGGGCGCTCGAAGGCCCCGGCCCGTTCGGCGGCGAGCCGGGCGGACGGCGAGTCGGTGAGGTCGCGGACGCCCAGGCTGTGGGCCTCGATGCGGTGGTCCATGCCCCGGATCCAGGCGGGGCGCTCGCACAGCTCACGCGCCCGGTCGCCCGCGGCGAGCACGACGGCCGCCGCGCCGTCCCCGATGGGCGGGCAGTCGCCGGTGCGCAGGGGCCGCACCAGATAGCCGCCCTGCGGCCTGGCACCGGGCAGTTGGGCGTGCGGGTTGTCTGCCGCGTCCCCGCGGCTGCGGGCGGCGACTCCGGCGAGGGCGGGCTCGTCGGTCTCGCCCGCGTCGATCAGGGCCTGCGCCTGGAGCGCGGCGAGTGCGACGGAGTCGGGCCAGAGCGGGGCCACGTAGTAGGGGTCGAGCTGCCGGGTCAGCACGTCCCGTACGGAACCGGGCGAGGACTTGCCGTAGGAGTAGACGAGCGCGGTGTCCGCCTCGCCGGTCAGCAGCTTCACCCATGCCTCGTACAGGGCCCAGGCCCCGTCCATCTCCACATGGGACTCGGAGATCGGGGGCCAGGCCCCGACCCCGTCGAGGGTCATGGTGAAGGAGAAGGCCCGGCCGGCGAGGTAGTCGCTCGACCCGGAGCAGGTGAAGCCGATGTCGCTGGTCTTCAGCCCGGTCTGTTCGAGCACCCGGTGCAGGACCGGCATCACCATCTCGACCTCGGAGCGCTCGTCGGTGCGCCGCCGGTGGTCGCTCTGCGCGAAGGCAACGATCGCGACGTCCCGCATCAGATCAGCTCCTTGTAGGTGTCGTAGTCGGCGTCGGGCTCACCGGTGGGCCGGTAGTGGTCGGGGAAGCGGGCGCCCTCGGTCCAGACCGGTTCGACGCGCAGTCCCATCCGCACCTGGTCGTACGGGATGCCGCCGATCCGGCCGTGCAGAGCGAGGCCCGCGCCGTCCAGAGCGATATGTCCGTAGACGTAGGGCACTTCGATGTCCAGGCCGCGGGCCTTGATGTTGACGATGCAGTACGTGGTGAGGGTGCCGGCCGGGCCCACCTCGACCCGGTCGGTCGTCGCGACGCCGCAGGTGGGGCAGGCGCCGCGCGGCGGTACGTAGACCTTGGCGCAGGAGGGGCAGCGCTCGCCGACGGTCTTCCGGTCGGCGAGCGCGTTGATGTAGTCGCTCTGCGCGCGGCCGGGGCTGTAGGTGTAGTCGAGGCGTGCGGGGGCGGTGATGCCGGTGACCTGGTCGTCGAACAGTCCGCTGTGCGCGGCCGGCGCGGCACCGGTGGTTCCGTCCCCGTTCTCGTACGGTTCGAAGCAGGCGATGTCCGTGATGGCCCCGGTGCGTTCGGCGGCCCAGCGGATGCGTACGCGCTGTCCGGAGTGGACGGCGTCGGGTCCCGGGGCGTCGAGGGCGTGCAGCAGGGCGGTGTCGGCGCCGTCGAGTTTCACCAGTACCCAGGCGAACGGGGTGGTGAGCGGCTGGCCGCGGCGCGGGGACTCGTTCCAGGCCCAGGTGGTGACCGTTCCGGTGGGGGCGACCTCGACCAGGTCGCGTATCTCGTCGGCGGTGACGGGGTCGTACTCGACCGGGGGGACGAGGACCTTGCCGTCGCCGGTCCGCACCCCCAGTACGGTGCGCTCGCGCAGCCCGGTGAGGAAGGCGCTCTGTACGGGCCCGAGGGAGCGGGTGAAGGGGAACTCGACGACGAGGGGGGCGCGGAGCACCTCCGGTGAGGGAGCGGCTGTCATGGGTGGGCTCCAAATTCTCCGCTGCGCGCGGGGCTCGGGGTGCTCGTCCGGCGGGTGCCGGAGCGACGGAAGGGGAACCGGTGGAGGAGGGCGCGGGGTGCGGGGCGCGGTCAGGCCCTGCGGTAGACCGGCGGGCGCTTCTCCGCGAAGGCGCGTGAGCCCTCCTTGGCGTCCGCGGTGTCGAAGACGGGCCAGCCGCGGGCCAGTTCGGCCTTCAGCCCCTCGGTCTCGGTCAGTTCGGCCGTCTCGTAGACCGATGCCTTGACGGCTTCGACGGCGAGCGGTCCGCACTCGTTGATCCGCCCGGCGATCTCCAGGGCTTTCTCCAGCGCGGTCCCGTCGGGCACGACGTGGCCGACAAGCCCGATGGACGCTGCTTCGGCCGCGGTGTACGGGCGGCCGGTGAGCAGCATCTCCAGGGCGTGGGTGCGGGGGATCTGGCGCTGCAGGCGCACGGTGGAGCCGCCGATCGGGAACAGGCCGCGCCTGACTTCGAAGAGGCCGAAGGTGGCGCTCTCGGCGGCGACCCGGATGTCGGTGCCCTGGAGGATCTCGGTGCCTCCTGCGACGCAGTACCCCTCGACGGCCGCGATCACCGGTTTGCGGGGCCGGTGGTGGCGCAGCATCGCCTTCCAGTGCAGATCGGGGTCGGCCTTGAGCCGGTCGCGGTACTGCTCGCCCTCCATCCCCGCGCCCGCCAGGGCTTTCAGATCCATGCCCGCGCAGAACGCGCCGCCGGCTCCGGTGAGTACCACCGAGCGGATCCCGTCGTCCTCGTCGGCCGCCAGCCAGCCGTCGTGGAGCCCGACCAGCATCGGCAGCGAGAGCGCGTTCTTCGCCTCCGGCCTGTTCAGAGTGAGTACCAGTGTGGCGCCCTCACGCCGCACGGTGAGGTGTTCCGTACCACCCATGACCGTCCTCCCGTCTCAAGCGTCCCAAGACCTGGGCGCGGCTCCGCGGATCTGTGCCGGACCGGTGAGCGGCGCGTAGACAGGTTGCAGGAGGCGGGGTCGCAGTTCAATAGTTTTCTGACACTCAGTCAGATTTTCTCGCGGGGGGCCTTCCCACTTTCCGCGCGCGGCGCTGTAATGACGCCGGGTCACTGGACGCCGGCGTCAGGAGATGTGGTGGAGTACAACCTTGCCGACCTGTTCGAGTCCGTCGTCGACGCGGTCCCGGACCGCGAGGCGCTCGTGTTCATCGACCATCCCGGTACGGGCGCGGAGCGCAGGCTCACCTATGCGGCACTGGACGCCGCGGCCAACCGCATCGCGCACCATCTGACCGACAGCGGCATCCGCCCCGGCGAGCATCTGGGGCTGCACCTCTACAACGGGGTGGAGTATCTGCAGACCGTACTGGCCTGCCTCAAGGCCCGCGTCGTGCCGGTCAATGTCAACTACCGTTATGTGGAAGAGGAGTTGGTCTATCTCTACCGGGACGCCGATCTGGCAGCGCTGGTCTTCGACGGTGAGTTCACGGAGCGGGTCGCGGCTGCGCTGCCGAAGACGGAGAAGCTGCGCCATCTGATACGGGTCGGCGAGCCGCCCGAGGGCGCGCCGGAGCCCGGTGTGCGGCCGGTCCGCTACGCCGACGCGGAGGCGGCGGGTTCACCGGAGCGCGGCTTCGGACCCCGGTCGGCCGATGACCAGTTCATCATCTACACCGGGGGCACCACCGGCATGCCCAAGGGTGTGATGTGGCGTGCGGAGGACCTGTTCTTCTCGGGTCTCGGCGGCGGTGCGCCGACCGGCGACCCGGTCGGCGCACCCGAGGAGCTGGCCGAGCGGGTGGCCGCGGGAGGCGACGGGATCACCTTCTTCCCCACTCCCCCGCTGATGCACGGCACGTCCACGCTGACCGCCTTCATCGCCTTCAACTTCGGCCAGCGGGTGGTGATCCACCGGAAGTTCGTCCCCGATGAGGTACTGCGCACCATCGAGAAGGAGAAGGTCACCAGTGTCTCGCTGGTCGGCGACGCCATGCTGCGTCCGCTGATCGACGCGCTCGGCGGTCCGCTCAGCGGCACCGACTGCTCCTCGCTGTTCAGCGTCTCCAGCTCGGGGGCCATCATGTCGGAGACGGTGCGCGCGCAGTTCCAGGAGCTGGTGCCGACGGCGATGCTGCTGAACAACTTCGGCTCGTCGGAGTCCGGGTTCAACGGCACGGCGACCCCCGACTCGGGCCCCGACAAGGGCTTCAGGCTGCGGATGAACTCCCGTACCGCCGTGGTCGATCCGGCCACCCACCGGCCGGTGGCCGTCGGCGAGGTGGGCCGGATCGCGCAGCGCGGGCATGTCCCGCTCGGCTACTACAACGACCCGGAGAAGACGGCCGAGACCTTCTTCCTGGCCGGGGGCGAGCGGTGGGTGCTGCTCGGTGACATGGCGACCGTCGACGAGGAGGGCATCGTCACCGTACTGGGACGCGGCTCGCAGTGCATCAACACCGGGGGCGAGAAGGTGTATCCGGAGGAGGTCGAGCAGGCGCTCAAGTCCCACCCCGATGTGTACGACGCTCTCGTCGCCGGGGTGCCTGACGCCCGCTGGGGCAACCATGTGGCGGCGGTGGTGCAGGTCCGCGCGGGTGCGGACGAGCCCAGCCTCGACGACATCCAGGCGCACTGCCGCAGCAGGATCGCCGGTTACAAGGTGCCCAGGCAACTGGTGATAGCACCGCGGATACAGCGCTCGCCGAGCGGCAAGGCGGACTACCGCTGGGCGCGCGGGGTGGCGGCCGCCGCCGACTGAACCGCGGGGTCCGGCCGGCCGGGCCCCCGGGGGCCCCCCGGGGGGGCGGGGCCGCCCCGCGCCCCGAGTGCCGGCGCGCGACGGGCGCCCAGCGGGGGGGGGGGGGGGGGGCGCCCCCCCGCCGCCTGCCCCGGGGGGGCCGGCGGGCGGGCCCCGGGGGCCCGGCGGGGGGGGGGGGCCCGGCGGGCCCCGCGGAACGTCGCACGGTAGGCGCTCGGCGAGACTCCGAGCGCCTCGTGCAGATGGTTGCGGAAGGAGGCCGCGGTCCCGAACCCGGCGTCCGCCGCCACCCGGTCGACCGGCAGGTCGGTCTCCTCCAGGAGCTGTCTGGCCAGGTCGACCCGGCGCTGGATGAGCCACTGCACGGGGGTGAGTCCTGCCTCTTCGCAGAAGCGGCGGGAGAAGGTGCGGGTGCTCATCGCCGCGCGGGCCGCCAGCTCCTCCAGGGTGATGCGCTCCCCCAGATGTTCCAGCGCCCAGGCGCGCGCCGCCCCGGTCGAGAGCGGTGCGGGGGCCGGGACCGGGCTGGGGACGAACTGCGCCTGGCCGCCCTCGCGGTGCGGCGGGACCACCGTGGCGCGGGCCACCGCGTTGGCGACGGCGGCGCCGTGGTCGCTGCGGATCATGTGCAGGCAGAGGTCGATCCCCGAGGCCACTCCGGCCGAGGTGAGGACGCCCCGGTCGTCGGTGTAGAGCACACCGGGGTCGACGTCCACCGCCGGATGGAGCCGCTTGAGGTCGGCGGCCGACCGCCAGTGCGTGGTGGCGCGTCTGCCGTCCAGGAATCCGGCCGCCGCCAGCACGAAGGAGCCGGTGCAGATCGAGGCGAGACGGGTCCCCGGGCGGATCCGCGCGAAGGCGTCGGCGAGCGCGGGCGGCAGACACGGGGCCGCACGCGGTACGTAGTCCTCGTCCGACGCGGGGACGACCACGGTGTCCGCCTCGGTGAGCAGTTCGGGGCCGAGGGTGACGTTGACGGTCACATCGGCCTCGGTCCGGATTTCGCCCGGCTCGACCGTGCAGGTCAGGACGGTGTACAGCGGCTCGCCCGACGCCGACCTGGCGTCCCTGAACAGCCGGTGGACGATGCCGAGTTCCATGGGCAGCAGCCCGTGGCGCACCAGGACGGCCACCCGGTGGCGCCCGCCGGGGCCTGCTCCGTCGCCGAAGAGAGTCATGGCGAGATCCTTGCACATCATGTCCGTCTCGCCACTCGTCCGGTTCCTGGCAGGGGCGCAGGCTCGGTGCATGGCTGACGACACAACGACGTACACGGGCGGCCCGACGAGGCGCAGGCGGGTCCATCCCTCCTGGCCGGTCGCGGCCGTCGCGGCGCTGGCGATCATCGCCGCTGGCGCGTTCACGACCATGGCGGGCCTGTTCACGGAGCCGCTGCACCGGGAGTTCGGCTGGTCGCACGGGTCGATCGGACTCACGGCCTCGGTCAACATGGTGGTGTACGGGGTCGTCGCGCCGTTCTCGGCCGCCCTGATGGACCGGTTCGGGATGCGCCGGGTGGTGGGTGGGGCGCTGGCCGCCGTCGCTGTGGGCGCCCTGCTCAGTACGGCGATGAGCGCGCCCTGGCAGTACGTGACGACCTGGGGCGTGCTGATCGGGCTCGGTTCCGGCGCGATGGCGCTGACCTTCGCGGCGACCGTCACCCAGCGCTGGTTCCTCCGGCGGCGCGGGCTGGCCAGCGGGGTGCTCACGGCCGCCGGGGTCTTCGGGCAGTTCGCCTTCCTGCCGGTCCTCTCGTGGATCGTCGCGCGGCACGGGTGGCGGTCGGCCGCGGTGCTGCTGGCGCTGGTCGCGTGCGCCGCGCTGCCCCTGGCGCTGGTGCTGCTGCGCGACCACCCCGCCGACATGGGCGTACGGGCCTACGGGGCACGGCGGTTCGCCCCGAAGCCGGCGCCCCCGCCGGACGCGGCCGTCCGGACCGTGCGGGTCCTGGGATCGGTGGCGCGGGGCGGCGCGTTCTGGCTGCTCGCGGCCACCTTCGCGATCTGCGGGGCCTCCACGAACGGCGTGATGTGGACGCACTTCACCCCGGCCGCCCACGACCACGGGATGCCGGCGACCACCGCCTCCTCGCTGCTGGCGCTCGTCGGGGTCTTCAATGTCGGGGGCACGGTCCTCTCCGGCTGGCTGACGGACCGTCTGGACCCGCGCAGACTCCTCGCGGTGTACTACGCGCTGCGCGGGGTGTCGCTGCTCTGCCTGCCGGTGCTGATGTCCGCCACCGTACGGCCGCCGATGGTCGCCTTCGTGGTGGTCTTCGGACTGCTCGACGTGGCCACCGTGCCGCCGACTCTGGCGCTCTGCCGTGAGTTGTACGGAGCGGACAGCGCGATCGTGTTCGGCTGGGTGGCCGCCGCACACCAACTGGGCGCCGGGCTGGCCGCGTTCCTCGGCGGGGTGGCGCGCGACACCTTCGGCTCGTACGACCCGCTGTGGATGGCGATCGGCGCGGTCTGCGCCGTCGGCGCGCTCCTGGCGCTGGTCATCGCTCCCCCGGCCGGCCGGTGCGGGAGCGTGACGGGCCGGGAGCACGGGTGAAGGGAGAAGTCGGCCCGGCACCCCGCCGAGGCGAGGCCGGCCTCGCGTCTGCCGCCGGGGGCGATGTGCCACCCCCGGCAGCGGATATCAGACGGCCCCGGCGCCCTGTGCGACCAGCGCCTCCGCCCATGGTGTACGGGCCGCGACCAGGGGCCGCAGGGCTCGCAGCGGACGGACCATGTTCACACCGACCGCACCGCAGACCTGTCCGCCGCGGGCAAGCAGCGCGGTGAACTTCCGTTCGGCGAGGCTGCCTTCGACGATGTGCACCAGATCCGCGCTCCGGGTCCTGCCGTACATCTGGATCTTGAGACCGTACTGGTCGGACCAGACATACGGCACGGTGGTGAAGGCGGTGGCCGCCTCCCCGGCGAGGATGTTGCGGGCGACAGCGAGGCCCTGTTCGGAGGCGTTGGTGCGGTGCTCGATCCGCAGCCGCTCACCGGTCACCAGGTCGGGCCAGGACGCCACGTCCCCGGCCGCCCAGATGTGGTCGGCGGCGCGCAGGGTGGCGTCGCACTCGACACCGTTGCCGAGCCGCAGCCCGCTTCCGGCGAGCCATTCGGTGTTGGGCCGCGCACCTATGCCGACGAGTACGGCGTCCGCCGCGAGGGTGCGGCCGTCGGAGAGGCGTACGCCCGTCGCCCGGCCGCCCTCGGTGACGACGCTCTCGACGAGGGCGCCTGTCACGGTCCGCACGCCGTTCTCCTGGTGCAGTTCGGTCAGCATGCTCCCGATGGCGTGGCCGACCGCGTCGGCGAGCGGCACCGCCCCATCGGTCACCAGCGTGACCTCGCAACCGGCCTCCCGCGCGACGGCGGCGGCCTCGGCGCCGATGAAACCACCACCGACGATCACCAGATGCGGACGGCCGGAGAGCGACTCACGCAGCGCGGTCGCGTCGTCCAGTGTGCGCAGCACATGGACGCCCGCGACGCCTTCCGTGCCCGGCAGCACCCGGGGCCGCACTCCGGTCGCGATGACGAGCGCGTCATAGCCGATGGTCCCGCCGTCGGTGCCTATCTCACGGGCGGCCGGGTCGAGGGCCAGCGCCCGGGTGCCGGAGCGCAGCCCGATGTCCAGCTCGGCCAGCGCCTCCTCGGTGCGGAGCCGCACCCGCTCGGCACCCCACTCACCGGCGAGCAACTGCTTGGAGAGCGGCGGCCTGTCGTACGGAAGGTGCCCCTCCTCGCCCACGAGGACGAGCCCGCCCTCGTATCCGGAGCGGCGCAGCCCCTCCGCCGCGGCGAGACCCGCCGCGGACGCGCCGACGACCACGACCCGGCGCGGAACGCTCATACGAGGGCCCCGTGCCGTACGGCGCCGAGGCGCCCGCCCTCTTCTTCGGTGGTGACACGCATGGCCGCTCCGATGGTCACGGTGGGCGGCGCAGCGCCGCACACCACGGTGAAGTGAACTTCCGGAAATTTACACCTGTTTACCTACCCGGCCAATCCCACCCCGCACACCAGCAGGGAAGTTGCCACTCGGGCGACCGCCTACGTGCCCAGGGTTGGCGCTCCGGCAACCACCTACGTGCCCCGGGCCGGCGCTCGGGCGACCGCTTACGTGCCCTGGGCCGGCGCTCCGGCGACCACTGACATGGCCTGTGTCAGGCTTGGCAGATGCCCAGACACTCCGAGCCGCGGCCGGTGGCCGCGCCACCGAGTCCCGTACAGCGGCCGCGCAACGCACGCGGCGAGGGCGAGAGGCTGCGCACGGAGATCATCGAGGCGATGCTGCGGCTCATCGCCGACGAGCAGCGGATGCGTCCGGTTCCGCTGTCGCTGCGGGAGGTGGCGCGCGAGGCGGGTATCACCGCGCCCGCGATCTACCGGCACTTCACGGGCAAGGACGAACTCGTCCGTGCCGCACTCGGCCGGCTCTTCGGCGAGCTGCGGGCGGAGCTGGACCGGGCGGACGGAGCGGCTGCCGCACACTCCCCGGCCGCGCGGCTGGCGGCCCTGGCGCACGCGTACGCCCGGTTCGCCGAGGAGAACCCGATGAGCTTCCGGGTGATGTTCAACGGTTCCGGCCCCGAGGACGAAGGGCCGGCCGGCATCGCGTCCCGCTGGCGCACGGCGGTCGGCCGGCTGGCGGACGCCGGGGTGCGGCTCGCCCAGACCCCGGAGGCGGCTGCCGTATCGATCTGGTCGTCGGTGCACGGCAGGCTGCTCCTGGACCGTCCGGCGGGCGGCCTCTGGCAGCTGGGCGACGTCCACGCCTTCATCGACGATCTCACCAGGTCACTGGCTGCGTCGGCATCGACGGCGGAGCATACAGACCGGTGACAGCGGATCGGTGGCATGCCCGACACGCCCCGGATCGGTACGCGACACGTCACCGCCACCGGGTTCCTCCGCCGCGTCGCAGCCCTCCCGGCTCACGGGTCTTGACGGTCCGGCCCGCTCCTGAATTACTGATCAGACACAGGTCGACCGAATGATCGGTCGGCAGGTTGCCGGTCGGGACGGGAGTGACCACATGACAGCCCTGCTGGACGCCGCGGAACGCCTCAGCCGTGACGAGCTCGTAGCCCTGCAGACCGATCGGCTGCGCGCGACGCTCCGGCACGCGTACGAGAACGTGCCGTTCTACCGCAAGTCCTTCGACAAAGCCGGGCTGCGCCCCGAGAACTGCCGCACCCTCGCCGACCTGGCCCGATTCCCGTTCACGGTCAAGGCCGATCTCCGCGACCAGTACCCGTTCGGGATGTTCGCGGTCCCGCAGTCCGACGTACGGCGCATCCACGCGTCCAGCGGTACGACGGGACGCCCGACCGTCGTCGGCTACACCGAGCGCGACCTCTCCACCTGGGCGGACGTGGTGGCCAGATCCATCCGCGCCGCGGGCGGCAGGCCCGGCGACAAGGTCCATGTCGCTTACGGATACGGCCTGTTCACCGGCGGCCTCGGAGCCCACTACGGCGCCGAACGCCTCGGCTGCACAGTGATCCCCGCGTCCGGCGGGATGACGGCCAGGCAGGTCCAGCTGATCCAGGACTTCCACCCCGAGATCATCATGGTGACACCGACCTACATGCTCACGCTGCTGGACGAGTTCGAACGCCAGGGCATCGACCCCCGGACCACATCCCTGCGGGCCGGCATCTTCGGAGCCGAACCGTGGACCGAGGAGATGCGGCACGAGATCGAGGAGCGGTTCGCGATCGACGCCGTCGACATCTACGGGCTCTCCGAGGTCATGGGGCCCGGGGTGGCCCAGGAGTGCGTGGAGACCAAGGACGGCCTCACGGTATGGGAGGACCACTTCTACCCAGAAGTGGTCGATCCGCTCGCCGGGGAGGTTCTGCCGGACGGTGAGGAAGGGGAGTTGGTCTTCACCTCGCTCACCAAGGAGGCCATGCCGGTGATCCGCTACCGGACCAGGGATCTGACCCGGCTGCTGCCCGGCACCGCCAGGGTGTTCCGGCGGATGGAGCGGATCACCGGGCGCAGCGACGACCTGGTCATCGTGCGCGGCGTGAACCTCTTCCCCACCCAGGTGGAGGAGATCGTCCTGCGCACCCCCGGCCTCGCCCCGCACTTCCAGCTGCACCTCACCCGGGAGGGCCGGATGGACGCCCTGACCGTACGGGTCGAGGCCAGGCCGGACTGCGCGCCCGGGGTGCGGGAGGCGGCGGCCCGCTCGGTCGCCGCGGGCATCAAGGACTCCATCGGAGTGTCGGCCGGGGTAGAGGTGGTCGATCCGGAGACGCTGGAACGCTCGGTCGGCAAGTTCAGGCGAATCGTGGACCTGCGAAACAATCCCGCTGGTCGCGCGAACCTCTCAGACACCAGCCGCCCGGTGCCGTGACGCCACGCAGTTCCTCGGCTGCGCGGCGGCGAGCCCCAACATGGAACTGACAGTTCAGCAGGGCGCAGGCCGCCTCCCCGGGGGAGTCGTCACGCAGGATGTGAAGGTCAGAGGGTGGCGCGCCAGGCTCCTCGGGCGAGCCGTGTCCGCCCGTCTGGCGTGATCAGCACATGGGCCCCGCGTACGGGCAGTTCGCCGTGCTGGAGCCAGTACGAGCGGATCTCGTCCAGGACGTCCCACAGGTGGCGCGGACCACTCTGGTGAACGACCGGATAGCTCCCCTCCTCGCTGGTGGCACGGGCCCATGACCCGTCCGGGTGGGCGAGCCACGTTGTGCACTGCCGCCCGGTCTCCTCGTATCCGTAGACGATGCCGGGCACCTCGATGCCGAGCATGGACGACAGGTCCCATGCCTGCTCCACGTCGACCACTGGATACCTACCGGCTGTGACGAACTCCCCTTCCCCGGTGCGGGCAGCTTCTACCGGACCATTGGGCAGAGGCGGGTAGTCGGCACTGCGGCGGGCGTGCATGAACCCGGCCCGGTCCCATTCGACTCGCCCCAGGGCGGTGCCGTCCGGTTGTTTGTCCGCGGTGACGATGAGTGTGGTCCCGGCGATGGTGGTCACCAGCCGCCCGCCGGGCCTGAGTGCCGTCAGCCAGCTGGCGGGGACGGGCCGGATCCCGACCGTGGCCACGATGCGGTCGTAGCGCCCTGGCAGTTCACCGCTCGCGTCGAGGGTGTGGAGCTGGGGGCCCAGTCCGACCTGGGTGAGCCGCTGGGCGGCTGCTTCGGTCAGGTAGGGGTCCACGTCGATGCTGGTGACCCGGTGCTCCCCCAGACGCACGCAGGCCAGCGCGGTGCCGTACCCCGACCCGGTGCCGACATCCAGCAGGGTGTGTCCGTCGCCGAGCCGGGTGTGCTGGAACATCCGCACCAGCAGACTCGGCAGCGTCGCTGACGACGTCGGTCTGCCTGCCGGCCGGTCCCTGCGCTTCGCGTGGTCCGCGTGCGCGCTGCCCACTCGGGTGACGAGTGAGTTGTCGGCGTACGCGGCGGCCAGCCAGGCTTCTTCATCGTCCGCCCCGGTGCGCAGCGACCAGCCGTCCCCGCCTGCCCACCAGCGGGGGACGAACAGGTGGCGCGGGAGCAGCGCAACCGGAGCGCGCCACCGTGACCCTGTGGGGGTGGAGCCGGCCGCGAGGGCTTCGGCGTGGGGCTGCCAGTTCACCGGCGTCTCCTAGTACTTGGGGTTGCAGGCCGGGGTGCTGGCGGGGCTGCAATCCCCGCCGTCGTTGGGCGGGCACGCATTCGTCGTCACGTACGGGACAGCTGACCGGGCCTCGGCCCAGCGCGGGCCGGACAGGATCTCAGCGAGGCGGGTGGTGCGTACGCTTCCGGTGTGCAGGTGCCGGGACAGGATGCAGCCGTACACGTCACCGTCCGGAGAGACGGCGACGCGTTCGTGGAAGCACCGCCCGCACAGTTCGCTCACGTTGGGCATGGTGGCGGAGTCTGATGCCGCGCGTCCAACGGCGCGGACCTGGTCCACCCTGATGTTCTGGACTCCGAGCGACCGCAGTTGGGCTTCGGCTTCGGTGACGCGCTGCCCGTCGCCGAGGTCGACCAGGCCGACGCGTAGCGGGATGCCACGGCGCAGTACCTCGGTGATGTTGGCCAGGGTGCGGGCGTGGCTGCCCCGGCCGCCGGTGATCGCGTCGTGCTGCCCGGGGTCGTCGCTGTAGTAGCTGGTCGCGACGCGCACGCCATCCTGGTCCAGCGCAGCCCAGAGGGCGGGGCGTACGTGTGTGAGGTCCGAGTACACCTCCACGGCCAGGTCCTGGCCGAGCGCATGGGTGATCAGCGGAACCAGGGCCGGGGACAGGGTGGATTCACCGCCGATGAACTGCACAGGAGGGATGCCCACCGCGGCGATGTCTTCTACAACGTTCTCCCAGTCGGCGCGGGTCATCGTGCCGTGGGAGACCTTCGGTCCGGACAGAGTGCAGCAGTGCGAGCACTCCAGCTGGCAGCGGCCCGTCAGCTCGCACTCGACGGACTGGATACCGTCCACAGCAGATGACAGGGGCTTGGCGTGGCGGATGGCGGTTGTCACGACGAGGTCTCCTTCTCGGTCACTTTGATGCGGTCATGTGCGGTTGGAAGTTGGAGGACTGTGACCAGGCGCGTGTCGGTCTCCAGCGGGTTACTTTTTGTCTTTTTTGAGGTCGTCCATGGCCTTCTCGGCGACGTCGCGCGCGAGCGCCCGTAGCTCGGGGGCAAGGGACTGGTCCCGCGCGGCCTTCGATGCCTCCCCGAGGTTCCTGATCTGCTCAAAAAGCCTGTCGTCGCTCTTCGCCATGTCTGGGTATCTCTCTCGTGGGAGACCCGCCCCGGCCAGGTCTTCCGGACTCCGGTCGGGGCGGGCGTTCTGGGGTGCGACCCTGACCCGAATCGGTCGCCATGGGTGGTGTGCGGGTGAGGTCAGATCGCGTCGGCGACCTTGTGCAACAGAGCCGCGCTGGCCGGGATGTCGTGGCTGAGCCGGACCGCGCGGTGTGGCAGTTCGGCGAGCCGGGAAGCCACCTCGGCGCGGGCGCTCTCCCGGCCGCCGCCGTCGATGCCCTGGGCCAGGCCGAAGATGTCCGGGTACCGGTCCTCGGTCGCCCCGGACATGAAGTCGGCCGCTCCCAGGCTGCGGGTGCCATCGATGACGTCGGGCGCTGCGTCGGCGTCGACCTGGGGGAAGAGCAGCCCGGCGGCATGCCCGCGGGTGGCCAGGGGGACGTTGAACAGGTCCGGGAACTGGTCCGGGAACACCTGCACCTTCCGCTCCCGATTCTTGGCGTCCCAGAGCGGGGTGTGGTTCCCAGCGAGCAGCGCATCGGTCACGGACTGGTGCTGGGTCGGGTGGAAGGTGCCCCCGCTGCGCAGGTGCTCCCGCGCGGCGGCCTCCCAGCCGAGCGCGTGCAGCAGGCCCAGGCCGAGGGCGGCAGCGGACGGCCACGGCAGGACGACCACGTCCCGCTCCCCCGTGGGCCGGACCATGACCCGGTCGTTGGCGAGGAGTTGCCAGCCGTGCGAGGCGAGCAGCAGGGCCGTGGTGGTCTTCCCGGCTCCCTTGTCGCCGAAGGTGAGCAGTGTTTCGCCGTCGTCCGGCCGTACAACGGCGGAGGCGTGCAGGACGGCCCATCCGTCCCGCAGGAGCTGGCCGCGGATCGACTCGCGGCGAGGCGCGCGGCGGCCAGGGCGAGCGGCTGCGCGTCGGTCCCGGCCAGGACGAGACGGCCTGAGTCCGGTGTGCTGCGGTACGCGATCCTCTCCCCAGGTGACGTGGCGATGATGTCCTCGCCGTCGCGCGCCACCAGCAGGGCATGCTTCGCGTACTCCACGGCCTCCGTGGGCCGGCCGTCGTGGACCAGACGGGTGATCTCCTCGTGGGCGGCCAGATTGACGTCGGCGAGCACGACAGAGTCGGCGCATACCTCGGTGACGTCCGTCGAAGTGGCGTTCCACCAGGGGCCGAAGTAGCGCAGGGCCCAGTCGGTGACTTCGGTTCGGTTGCTCAGTACGGTGACGGCGGCCGTGGCGGCGCCGAGCCGGGTGGCACTGATCATGGGGCGGTCCTCTCGGTAGGGGGAAGGGCAGGGAGGGAGGTGTAGGCGTCGCGGAGGCTGCTGGCCGCGGAGTCCAGGCGTCGGCGCTCGGTGCCGGTGAGCGGGGGCAGGCACGGTATGGCCTGGCCGCCGGTGAAGTGCACGGGGATTCCGAGCCAGACGTCCCCGTACGGCACGGACAGCTCCTCGATGCCGTCGACCAGGCCGAGGGCCATGCGGAGTCGTAAGGGTCACCGACGCCTCCTCGTGGGATTGCGTTGTCTGATGGTGTTGATCGGTGAATCAGGGCGCGCCGAGCTGCCTCATATGGCGAGGTCGTGCCAGGCGCAGATCAGGAGCCAGAGGCTGACGAACAGGAGGAACCCGAAGCAGGAGGGCGACGCCAGCGTCGCCGAGCACCCCCGCCCCTCACCGAGAGCCCTCTCCGCCGGGGTCGGCCCCTGCTCGTGGCCGGTCGGTGCGCTCGACCACGAGCGGGACGTCATACCGGGTACCGGCGCACATACACGCGTCGGACCGGGCACTGGACATGGAAGGTCACCGCGGCGACCGCCCCCGTGCCACTGTGGATCTCGTACTCCTGCCATGGCTCACCGGGCAGGATCGGGCGGTCGCAGCTCGCACAGATCACGGGCGCGGCCCGTAGGCGTAAGCGATCTCCGCTTCGAGCGCGGTGTGCAGCAGATCAGTGTCGGTGAGGTAGCACAGCGGCGTCAGCGCGACGCCCCAGTGCAGGCCGGACCCGCTGGTGCGTCCCACCGGAGGCACTGCCACGTACGCGCTGGAGCCGAGGACACCGACCATGTGCGACGGCAGGGTCCACGCATCGGCGGAGCCCGGCTTGATGAGCCAGTAGAGGACCTGCCCGTATCCGTCCGCGATCACGGCACCGCACTGGTCACCGAGGCGATCGATGACAGCCCGGCCGAACCGGGTCGAAACGCGTACCGCGTCCCAGCAGGTGCCCGTAGCGACCAGGTCGACGGTGTTGCCCTGCGGGGGCGACCAAGGAGCGATGGCCTCACGCATGAGCCACCACCCCCAGGTTGGCCAGGTGAGCGCACAGGGCCAGCACAGACCGGGAGAGCCGCTGAGCCTCAGCGAGCAGCACGGGCACCGTGTGCCCGGTGGTGTGGGCCAGACGACGCCGCGCCTCGCCAAGCCCGCCCTGCGCGCCAGCCCGCCGTACGTCGTCCACCGGCCGCACGGCGGCCAGCTCACCGACCGCCGGGATGAGCAGCTGGAGGAACCCTCGCAGCATCATGATCTCGGTGAGGAGGTCGTCCGCCGTACGCGTCGATTCCTGTGCGAGCAGCCGGTCCGCGATGGTCTTCATCGTCTCGACATCGACGGGCCGGGGGTCGTCTACCGGTGGTCGGCGGGTGCCAGTAGCGTGGTTCATGTCAGCCTGTCTCCTTCAGGATGGCCGTGCCCCGGGGCCGTGGCTGCGGTGGCCGGGGTCTGCGTATGCCGCGCAGCAGTCATGGGAGGTGCGTGCATCCCGCAACTGACGATCGGCCACACGCGATCCCCGCCAGGCAGGGTGATGTGCCCAGCCGCACGGAGTGCGGGGGCGACGGCTCCGCAGTAGAAGCAGGCCATCCCATGCAGCCGCGCAATGCTGACTGGTCGCTCGATGAGCGTCGGCTGGCCCGGTGAGTGTTCCGCCATCACGGCATCTCTCATCTGTCCGATCGCGTGTGGTCAGACAGATGATGAGCGTCAGCAAGGGATACAGGGGCTACAACTTGTAGCCCCTGTATCCCGGCATGGAGGAGCCGTCAGATGGCGCCGATCCATTCGGCGAAGTTAGTGAGGCTGTCTGCGTCGGCACGCTTGAGGCGCCGCAGTGTGGCGGCATCTTCCTTGGCCCAGGGATGCTCGCGTGTGTGCTGCGGTGCCACAGACCGGGCCACTTTCAGAGACTCGAACGCGTCGTCGGCGAGACCAGACCACAGTTGGGCGCGCGCAAGTTCGATATAGAAGCCGGAGCGGCGCTCGGCAGGGATTGCTAGGGATGGCTTCCATTCACGGGCGACGTCGAGCGCCCGTGAAACGAACTCACCACCCAAGCTGACCGCGACGGAAACCTCGTGGATGCGTACCGAATCCGGCCCGAACGCCGTGCCCTGGTAGATGTCCTCCCGAACCTCATCACCGAGAGCACGGGCATGAGACAGATGCGTGTCCGCCGCAGATGCTTCTCCAGCCCGGCCGGCGATGACCGCGGCCCGCATGTGCAGCGCACCGCGGGCTGCGCCGCTGCGCGCGCAAACGGGCGGCGGGGCTATGTCGACGGCGGCCTCCAGGACGCGCAGCCCGGCCCGGTGAGCTCGGGCGACGAAAAACGTCTCGGTGCGTACGTAGGCGACGGACACACCGAGGAGGGCATCGTCGGACTGTGCAACGGCCCATCGCATCAAGTCGACGAGCCGTGCCGACAGGTCGTGGGCCCCGTATTTGTAGGCGACAGCATCGGCGGTGCGCGCGGCGGCCACCACGAGGCGCGCTGCATCCGGTGTTGGGCTGCTGTGCAGATGGCACAGGCTGTCCCGGAGCAGAGGGGCAATGTGTTGGGCGACGCGGGCGTACTGGGCCGCAAGGCGCCAGCTCACCGCTTCGGCGACTGCGGCCCGCAGTTCCTCAGCTGACCGGCTTGGCGGATCCAACGGGACATCGTAGGCGGCCAGTATCGCTGAGAGTTCAGGCAGCACAGCGTGGACGCGGCGCTCCGTTCCGGTGTACCCGGTGGCGAGCTGTGTCGGGTCAACGGTGAGAGCTGCTGCGATTGAGTCAAGGGTGGCATCGCTCGGGGCGCGGGCTCCGCGCTCGATCGCCTTGACCGTGGCCAGTGAGACGAATGCCGCGCGGGCCAGGTCAGCCTGTGTCATGCGTCTGGAGTGGCGGGTGGCCGCGATACGCCGGCCTACCTGAAGAGGGGTGTCGGAGGGCATACTTGCTCCGTTCAGGGCGTCACTCTGAACGGTACCGCCACCGTGAGGTGCCGGATACAGAAACGGCTCTGCCTGGCACGTCGCAAGTAGAGCCGTTTCACTCCCTACCCGCCGAACCCGCCCACCAGCGCAGCGAGTTCGGAAAGGCTGCTGATACTCCAATCCGCGGTTTCCATCACCCCGGGGTCGTCGGCCCACAGATGACCCCATGGGCCACGCCGCAGATGCGCAACTCGCAGACCTGCCCGCTTCGCCGGGAAGACATCGTTCACGGGGTGATCTCCCACGTACAGGATCCGCTCTGGTGCCGTCTGCGCCGCGTCGACCACGTGGGCGAAGAATTCCGGAGCCGGCTTGGCCACATTCCACTCCCCAGACGTCGCCACCACATCCGCCGGCAGATCCAGAGCACGAAGCAACAGCCCGGCCTTCACCGTCTGATTTCCAGCCACGATGACGCGGACACCGAGTTCACGTAGCGCCGACAACGCGGACCGTACGTCTTCGTACAGGTCCTCCTCGCTCAGCTGCTCACCAAGGCCAGCAGCCTCACGGGCCGCGTACTCCTGAGCGATGTCGATGCCGGGCCGCAGGAGACGCAGCGCATCGGCGTTGTCGCGGCCCTGGACAGTTACGGCTCCAACGAGCGCACTGACGGTGTGACGCGGCACGCCAAGCCAATCCGCCCATGACCCCCAGTACCGGTCATCACGGGTCAGCGTCTCGCCGATGTCAAAGGCAATGGTCTCAATCACGTAAGCAGCCTAGGCATCAGAGCCTCGCCCCAGAACGCAGCTCCGCCCCGCTCCTGCATCACGGGAGCGGGGCGGCCAAGCAACCCCCGACTGTGTGAGTTGGGATTGTCCGGCCACCGTAGCTCCGGGCACTGACAGCCGATGCCCGCTCGGGCTGCTTGCCGGGGTACGGCGCGGCGCTGCCACTGGCTGATCTTCGGACGGGCCGTGGCCGTGGACGGGCGCCGCCTCAGGTGGTGGAGCCGGTCGCTGCGGCGCCGCACCGGAAGGGCGTGCTGCGAAAGACGGTGTCAGGCACGGAGGGTGCGGAAGAAGGCGCGGATGTCGTCGACGAACAGATCGGGGACTTCGAATGCGGGGAAGTGCCCGCCTTCGGTGTGCTCCCGGAAGAAGACGGGACTGCCGTCTCCGGGGCCGAGGACCTTGCGGACCAGCGGGTCACTGAAGAACAGCGAGGACGCCATGGGGACACCGTTGGTACTGCCCCAGCCGGGGTTGTCGGCGTGCGCGAGTTCCCAGTAGAAGTCGCCGGCCGCTGGCCCGGTTCGCGTGAACCACTACAGGCTGGCGGTGATCAGGACGTTCTCGCGGCTGATCGGCGTGGCGGGATTCGCCCACTGCACGAACTTCTCCGCGATCCACGCCAGCTGGAAGACCGGCGAGTCCGCGAGACCTGCCGAGAGGGCGTTGGGTGCGGTGGAGTGCAGCACCTTGTAGCCCTTCATCTGCGACCAGCGGTGCTGCGCCGCTTCGAGCCCGGCCTGTTCTTCCGGGGTCAGGCCGTCGGGGACCGGGAGGTCCTCGCCCGCCATGCCGAGCTGGAGACGGTCGCCGTGGGTGTGCGCGCCGAGCACCCGGTCGGGCATGAGCGTCGCCACCCGACCGGTCACTCCGGCCCCGAGGTCGCCGCCTTCCACGCCGAAGCGCTCGTAGCCGAGGCGGGTCATCAGCTCCCCGAAGGCCAGGGCCGTCCGTTCCAGGTTCCATCCGCGCGCCGAGAGGGGGCTGGAGAAGACGAAGCCGGGGAGGGAGGGAATGACGATGTGGAAGGCGTCGGCCGGGTCCCCGCCGTGCGCGCGCGGGTCGGTCAGCGGGCCGCTGGCTTCGAGGAACTCTACGAACGAGGTCGGGTAGCTGTGGTTCAGCAGCAGTGGAGTGGCGCCCGGCTCCGGGGAGCGCAGGTGCAGGAAGTGGATGGTCTGCCCGTCGATCTCGCTGATGAACTGCGGGAAAGCGTTCAGCCGAGCCTCGTGCGCACGCCAGTCGAACCCGTCCGCCCAGTAGCCGGCCAGCTCCTGCAGGTAGTGCGGCGGGATGCCATGATCCCACTCCGGGCCGGCACCGGGCACCGGGAACGGCGACCGGGTGCGGGCCAGTCGGTCGTGCAGGTCGTCGAGATCGGCCTGCGGGATCTCGATCCGGAACGGGCTGATGTCAGCACACATGGCAGGCAATATATGGCCGTTCCAGTTGGAATGGCGCGAAAGATCTGCGCGGGCGTGCCGAGTCGATCAGGCATGCCGACACGGTGGACGCCGTGGTCGTGGGCTACACGGGCACTCCGTTGCGGCCCACGCATCTCGCCGTACGCCTGCCGGACGGCCAGGTCACGCTGACCCGGCGGCTCACGACGGCGCTGCGCGTACAGGTCTCTCCGGCCCTGCGCGACTCGGGCCCCGGCAGGGCCGCGCGCACGCCGGATGGCGAGCAGTACACGACCTGCGAGCACCTGACCGTGGAGGTCGAGGCGGGCACCACCAGGCACGGCGCCGTCACCGCGACACGCGTACGGGAGTGAGCACGGCAGTGCAAGAAAATTCGAACTTGTGCTCTACTCGGTGAATGAGGTGCCACTTCCCCCACGATCTCCTGCGGGCCCAGGCCGACTGGTACGCCACCTACCGGCAGCTCGCGGACCGCAGCACCCAGCAGGCGGGGACGGCCGCGCACCGGCGGCGACTCCAGCAGCTGTCCGCGCACATCGCCGCCCACCCGTACTGGCGGACGGCACCCGGGGGCGCCCCGGCCGCGCGGATGGCGCTCCGGGAAGCCGCCCGGGACCTGACCGGGGCACGGCCGTGAAGGACATCACCGACCGGCAGGCGCGCATCCTGCGCCGCCTACGCAACTCGGTCGCTGAGCACGGGCGCTACCCGACGATGCGCGAGATCGGCGACACCGTGGACCTGTCCAGCACGTCGTCCGTCCACTACCAGCTCCAGCGCCTGGCAGTCCCTCGGGTTCGTCTCGCGTACTACCCAGGGCCGGCAGCCGCGCTGAACCGCTCCGGACACTCGAAAGCGCGCCCCCGCCGCCGGAGCGGAAGGGGCACAGTCATGTCAGACGGTGCGGGTTCCGATCTTCCTGTACTTCGCGGTCATCGCGAGAGTGCCCACACGCCGCGAATGCTTTGACTGTCCGGTGACCTGGGTCCATAGGCGAGCATTCGGCGGCGGACGAGCGCGTCCGGGGTGTCGATCGGCGGTGCGGAAGTTTCGCGAAGTCATTACCCGGGCGGGGAAAACGTCGTACCGGAGAAACGGGGGCGGAACTCCCCTCAACCTGTTGAGATCAGAGGAGAGCGAGATGCCCCAAGAGGGCGACCACGAATGCGCGGAAAACTCATCTTTATTCAGCACAAAACAAATAACCCCAGCTCACGGCACTGCATCCGCCACCCGCCCACTAGCACACCAACAAACACCCCTTCCAGCATCACGAACCGATACCTTGCTCACAGAAAGTGCCTTCCACTTGGAGCGATAGAATCCTTAGATAAGGTTCATCATTCCAGAGTAGAAGACACTTTCGCGCTCGCGGCCAGAAATCGGTCTCACGCCAACAGAAACGACATGTGGGCAGACCTGTCTGGGCCGAGCTAGCCGTCTTGTCGAGCCGCGTCTACACCGGGGTCAGAAGGATCGTGATCGACCCGTTCAGACTTGTCAGTCCCGACGGGGACAGACACTCCAGTTCGTTTGGCGCGCTGTAGATGTGGTCGACGGTGGCGGTGTCGCCCGTGAACTCGCCCGAGGTGATTGTCCCGACAGCAGCCTCAACGAATTCACCGGCGACGACGTTGTTGGTGACAGTGAAGTAGCCGGTGCTGGATTTCCCGTTGTTCCACGGGATCGTGAAGTAACCAGCGTTGTCGGACAGTGGGTCCAAACAGGAGGCGGTGTACGAACCTGACGTGGGGGTGGTGTAGCTGCCACCAGTGATCGTCGGGTCGCCGAGCGAAAGACAGCTGTAGGAAGCACCCCCATGGGATTGGGTTGGCGCGTCGAACAAGTGTAGCCCGGGGCTGAAAGTGACCGTGTCGGAAGTGCCAAGCGGACCGCAGGCAACATCAACGACGCTCGCTTGGGCACTGGCCGGTGCCGCAAATACCAGCCCCCCAACCAGGGCAGCCCCTGCGATCAAGGTTAAAACACGACGATTGATCACTGCATTGATCACAACCTATGCTCCGATCGGACGAATTGGGCCCATGTGGGTTCGGTTCAAATTAGGCGCGCCCAGATCGGGAAAGTCAATAGAGTGGCTCCGGAAATCACCGGACCATGACAGAGCAGATAAATGGCGAATTTTTGTTCGAGGTCTTTTAGGCTCCTCTTCACGACAAAGCTCGGCGACAGAAGCAAAGAGTCTTTTCCTGAGACACTGACACCCTGACTCGACCTGCCCGCCCGCGCGGGAGCCCCGCTGTGACAGCTGGAGCAGGTCTACCGTCTGGGCCCGGCGGCCCTGCGAGCCCAGACGGGCCCACCACTCCCTTACCCAGCTCACCGCGGCTGCCGGGCGGCCCAGCCAGCGGCGTACCGCCCAGATGCTCTACCTGCGCCGAGAGCTGGTCACGCGCCCGGTTGGCTTGCCGGAGGTCCGAGGACAGACCGATCACCTGGACGGCCATCATGGCGATGCCCGCGAGGATCAGCAGCCGGGTTGCGGCGATCACCAGCTCGACACGGGGAAGCCGAAGTCGGCGCAGCTGGGCGCGCGGCGGTGGCGGGGCCTTGTGTTCGCTCCCTGTACGACCACCGCCCAGATAGCGACCGCCGACGACACGACTGCGATGAGGACAGGGGTGCTGAGGCACTCGCCCCCGGCGGGACGCGGGAGATAGTCTCGCCGTCCGTGTAGTCGCCCGGACGATTTGTAGCGTACGGCGATATGCCGTTTCCCGATGAGCGCGGCCCAGTTCCCGTGGTGGAGTACCGTCCGCAGTGGCCGTTGGCGTTCGAACCTCTTGCTGAGGCGCTGCGAGATGCGCTGGGTGATCTCGCACTCGGGGCCGACCACGTCGGATCCGCTTCGGTGCGCAGTTGCCGGCCAAGGACTGCATTGATGTGCGGGTACGGATGAGCTCGATCGACGAGGCCCGGGATGGACCGCTGCTTGCGGTGTTCGGCTATCAGTGCCGCCCGGAACCGTGGAACCGCATCGACGAATCCGGCGGGCCCGGCCCCAGCATCGTTCCACGGATGGCTTCGGGCTGGTCACACGACGGTGATGTTGGCGGCCTGGGGGACCTTGGTCCCTGGGTGGTCTCGAAACTCACCTTGGAGCTCTCATTCAGAGCTCTCAACCTGTCGGAGTCGATGGCCGAACAGTGGGCGAAGACGTCCGCGCTGCCGTCATCGGGGGTGATGAAGCCGAAGCCCTTCTCGGCACAGGTGGTCCATGACCGGTCCGATTCGGGGTAGTCCGGGATCTCCGCAAGCTTGATGAGAAACGGGGTGTGCACTGATGTCGCCCACTGAACACCAGGCTTTCCTAAGCGACTTGGGGTCCGCTCTTGCGCTAGGCCACCAGGGCGGTGAACACGCGCTCCCAGGTGCCGTCGACGGCCCACATCCACAGTAGGTCGGCAGACGCCCCGTCAGTTGCCGTACTGCTCCGACAGGTGAACCCACTGCGTGCCGGTGGTGTGGAAGACAAGGAGTTGGGCAGGACGCTGATTCTGCTCTTGATCACAGTCGGAGCAGCGGGGGCCGGTAGCCACTACCGCCCTTGGACGAGAGTACGGAGGCGTGAGCAATGAGTATGCCCGGCGGCACCGGCGGCACCAGTGGTCGCTACCTCATCCGGGGTGACTACTACGACAAACACCTCACGGAACGGCAGCTGACCGACACCGTCACGATCGTGTGGGGCTCAGTGGGCCTGGTCTTCGGCGTGTTCATCGGAATTGGGTTGTCGTCGCTCTTCGGGCTGTCGACCGTCTTCCGCGTCGTGCTGGTCACTGCGGTAGTTCTCGTCGTCGGTGGGGGCACCGCATGGATCGCGCGCCGGATAGCGCGGCGCGGAACGGAGGACAAGCGGGTTGCAGAGTTCCTCGCGGAGCACGGAAGCGCGGAGAGCGACAGCGCCGACAGCGCCGACAGTGATACGCAACGGGAAGCTGAGCGATGAGTATCAAACGGTGCGGGTACCGATCTTCTGGTACTTCGCGGTCATGGCCAGCGCGCCAACCACGAGCACGCTCTGGCCGGCCGGTGATGCGGGTTCGTCGGCCGGTGCGCGGCGGCAGATGAGTGCGTCCGGGTTGCCGGCCGGCGCCTGGAGGGTGTAGCCGTCCGGGCAGGTCGCTTCCGGCCCGTGGCCCATCGGGCGGCCACAGGAGCGTAGCGGACGCTCCAGCGCCGACACACTCGACTCCCTCTGCACGCACAGATCCTGACGCCCCCAGATCTTCAGATGCGGCCGTCGTGCCTGCTGAGCTTGGTAGCTTCTGGGACATGCCGAAACAGGTGGGAATGCCGGTAGGCAGTCGTTACCGGTTGGCTGAACCGGTCGGTCAGGGCGGTATGGGCCGGGTGTGGCGGGCGCACGATGAGCTCCTCGATCGCGAGGTCGCGGTGAAGGAGGTTCTGCTCCCGGCGGAGCTCACCGACTCCGCGCGTCAGACGCTGATCCGGCGGTCCATGAGTGAGGCGCGGGCAGCGGCCCGGCTGCGGCACGCGGGCATCGTCACCGTGCACGACGTGGTCGAGGACGGAGAAGTGCCCTGGATCGTGATGGAGTTCCTGCCAGGGAAGTCGCTGGGCACGATGCTCCGCCGTGCGGGGCGCCTGGAGTGGCAGGCCGCACTCGCGATCTGCGTGCAGGTGGCCGAGGCACTGGCCCATGCGCACGCCACCGGGGTCATCCACCGGGACCTGAAACCCGAGAAGATCCTGCTCGTGGGGGACCGAGCGGTCGTCACCGACTTCGGTATCGCCCGGATCGTGGACGCGACGACGCAACTAACGGCTACGGACGGCGTGGTGGGCACGCCGCAGTACATGTCGCCGGAACAACTGAACAAGGCGTAACGGTGCTGTTCAAGGCCGACGCTGAGCGGATGGCAGAGAGGGGCAGTCCTTGGAGCTTCGTCGCCAGTGGAGCTCCGTTGCGCGAGGACGTCCTCGTGCGAACCGATGCCGCGTCTGTGGAGCAATGCCTCGCAGTGTGCTTGCCCCGCCTGCGTGAGCTGGGCTTTTGGTTCCCTGAGTGAGAGAGCGGGTGCGACCGAACCGCCGCCCCGGTTGTCAGTGCCGGCCGCTTATATGAGCCCATGGACACCGTGCACACGACCGCCGCCCTCCTCCCGGACCCCGCTGAGCTCCGCACGTACCTGCGCGCGCTGGCCGTGCTGGACCAGGCGATCTGCCGCGACCCGCGGTTCTCCCGCTACTCCTTCTCCACCGCCTGGGGACCTGGGACGGAGGCGGCCCTGATGGACAACGGCTCGGGTGACGACTACTCCGTCCTCTTCACCCCGGCCGGTGTGCTCGTCCGCGGCTTCGACCACGAGTCGGAGATGAGCCCGTACGCCACGGACGACGAACAGGTCTGGCCCGGTGTCATCGGCGAGGTGCCCGCCGCGCTGCGCCCGCTCCTGGACGACCCGGCCTTCGTCGACGAGGGCCTCGGCGCCCCGCGGATCACCGCCTGCCTGTGGTGGGAGACCGGCGGCAGCGCCTGGCGCACCGGCTCGGGCATCGAGTTCCCCTCGGGCAGCCCGGACCCGGACGGCTCCGGGCACCTCTTCCGCCTCCTCACCGACCGCTCCCCCGATGCCGTCCAGGCGCACTTCGAGGAGGACTACGGGCGGCCCGTCCCCCTCGCCACCGTCCGCCACGTCCTCGCGGGCCACCCCCTGACCCCCGAAGCCGCCCGCGGCCTCAACCCGGCTGCCCTCTCCGACGAGGCCCTGCTCCGCCGGATCGGCGCCGACCCCGAGGTCGAGGCGTACCTCGCCTGCGACGGTGAGTTCGACCTCACGCGGACCGACCCCATCGAGTCAATCGCCCTGCCGGCCGGTCTCCCGGTGGAGCCCGTGGCCGGCTGCAACGCGGGAGGCACCCACTACCTTTGCGGCCCGGCCGGCTCCGACCGCGTCCGCCCCGTCCTCTACACCGATTCCGAGGGCCAGGCTTCCCTCATCGCGGAGTCCCTCGCCGAGGCCCTGACCCTGGCCATCGTCCTCCCCTCCTGGCACGACGCCCTGGCCGGCTTCCGTCCCCCCGCGCTCAACGCCGACTACCTTGAGGACAACCCGGACCACCCCGAGGTCCGCGACCGCCTCCTCGCCGCCCTCCGCCTCCCCCCGGCCACCGAGCCCGAGGTCCTGGCCCGCCTCCTCACCACGGCCGCCCGCACCGTCCCGGACGGTTTCCTCCCTTCGGTCGAGGGCGAGGAGGACACGGCCTTCGAACCGATGCTCCGTCTGCCGGCCGAGTAGGACAGCCCCGCCGCGCGCCGCCCTCCGGACCCGACGCACCGCTACGGCGAAGCCATGACCGCACTGCCCGACTGGATGCGCCCTCCCCGCGCGGAGGGCTGTTCGCGGAGGATGTGACCGCCTCCCCGAGGTTCGGCCCGGTGCATGCCGGATCCACGGGCCAAAGTTCCGACAACTTTGGACCCGACAGTCGACTTGCCTAATGAAGGAGCTGGAAGTCCCCATGGATGAGGGTGTCCGGCTGGGTACGGCCCAGCTCCCGAACAGTCGCCACTGCGGCATTCAGCGCCTGTCGCGGCAGGACATGTGTCAGCTCCCCGGCGTCCTCGCGCAGCCGCTCCTCCCAGGCATCGGCCTGCTCACGCAGTCGCGGCAGGCAGCGCGGGCGGGGACGGCCAGGCGGCGGTTGAGCCGCCCGGCGACCGCCACTGCCTCGTCGCCGTCCTCGACCTCCGCCACAGGGTCGAGGGCTGAACCCGCTCCAGCAGCATCGCGAACTGCTCGTCGTCACGCTTGTGCAGCAGGACGGCACCGCACCCGCCCCACACGACGAAGGCATCCGGCTCATGGACGCTGCCGGGATGCGGGAACGACACCTTCAGCACCGCGCTCTCCCCATCCCGCCGCCGTACCGGAACGATGACGCCGACGCCCCCATGCATGACCTCGCCGTCCGGCACGCACCCCCAGCGCCCCAGCAGCTCCTCCACGATCCCGGGCAGATCGGCGAGCCACGCCGCCCCCGCCTCTCCCTCGCGGTCGACGGTGCTCTGCGCGAACTCCTCTGGCGTCGCGATCATCCCGGCACCCTACTCGCCGGCTTCTGGCTCATTCCCCCGCAGCCCGCGCCGTCCGCGTCCGTAGATACTGCCGGTCATGAACAGACCAAAATCGAGACGGATCCTCGCCGCACTCGCCGCATGTGCGGCCGGGGCCTCCTTGCTGGTGGGCCTCCAGGCGGCCCCCGCGGCCGCGGAAACCTTCTGCGGCTCCCACTCGGTCGATGGCGCCATCTGGACCGAGTACACCCAGACACCCGGTGCGCAGCAGTCCCTCGGCTGTCCCACCAGCGATGAACTCGGCCTTCCCGACGGGGTCGGGCGCCGTCAGGTCTTCGAGAACGGATCGATCTACTGGAGCCCGGACACCGGGGCGCACGCCGTGTGGGGGCTCATCGGGCAGGAGTGGGGTCAGCACGGCTGGGAGAGCGGCTACATGGGGTACCCCCTCACCGACGAGCTCAAGAACCCCGACGGGATCGGCCTCCGCCAGCAGTTCCAGAACGCCACGGTCTACTGGTCCCCCAGCAGCGGAGCGCACGCGGTGCACGGCAACATCGGATGGTGGTGGGGGCAGTACGGGTACGAAGCGGGGGTGTACGGCTACCCCACGAGCGACGAGTACAACGCCGGGCAGGTGGGCGGCAACCTCGATGACAACACCGGCGTACGCCAGGACTTCCAGTCCGGCAAGTACCTCCTGTGGAGCGGTGGTCAGGCCGACGCCTTCGAGACCTGTCAGTCCGCGTGTATCGGCTATGGCGGCATCACCAACACGAAGTGGGTGCAGAAGACCGAGGTCTACGTCAATTGGACCGACAGCCGGCTGACTTCCGTGCACGTCACTCCGACGGCCGCCGCGTTCAAGACCGTCACCGGTACCGATGACGCCGCCAGTGACCTCAATGACGACTGGAAGCAGGTGTGGTCCAACACCCGCATGTTCCCCGGCGCCACGCAGACCGAGGAGAACTCGACCTTCCAACAGCTGATGTGCCACGCGGAGTTCTCGTACCCCAACACCAGCGGTGGGCGCCTCGGCGGTCCCACGTGGGATCTGGAAACCTGGCACCCCGAACTCACCGGGGACAACGAAACCAAGCTCAAGAAGATGCTCGCCTCCAAGTGCAACTGGGAAACGGACTCGTAGCGCCTGCCTCCCAAGGCCCCTCGTCAGCCTCGGGGCCGGCGGAGGGCTTCTTGCTTCTTGTACTCCCGGACAGGGAATCCCTGGATCGCGGCGTGCCGGGACGCGAAGTGGCGCGAGTGCACCACCGCCGTGCTGCCCGCGTTCGCACACCACGTCACTGGGTGGCCGCTGACCGCGCGCCCCGCTCCACCAGGGCGGAACACTCCGGGCAGTCGGAGATGACCGGGTGTACGCAGTGCACCAGGTGGGCCAGGAACCGGTCGGCCAGTTCGAGATGCGCGATGTGTTCGGCGATCCGGGTGCGCTTCGCGTTGACCAGGCCGATGCGGTCGGCCCGTTCCCCGGCCGCCAGTTGACCGATTTCGGCGAGTGACAGCCCGGCCCGCCGGCCGATCTGGACGAGGCGGGCCCGGCCGATGGTCCGGCCGTCATAGACACGGTGCCCGGAGGGCAGCCGACGCGGGGTGAGCAGTCCGATGTCCTCCCAGTGCCGGAGGACATGGGTGGCCACCCCGAGCAGGGCAGCCGCACCGCCGATCTTCAACTCCACTGCGGACACCACACTCCTTTACTTCAGGTCGGCCTGAAGTTATACCGTCCGGTCATCGAAGGCACCACCGGATCGCGAGAAGGACGACGTTCGCTGTGTCTGACGCTGTGAGATCACCGACGCCGGCCGCATGCTGCGGCGCGGTCGCAAGCCTGGCAACGGGCCTACTCCGCCCCCGCCGCCCCGACCAGCGGTTTCTGCGTGGTCTGACCGACGCGGGACTGCCGGAGACGGCGGTGTCGGTCACCGTGTCCGCGCTGCGACAGGTGCCGCGGCCCGTGCCCACCGCATTCGTCGTGGAGGGGTTACGGCAGCCGCGGCGCATCGCGAACGCGCTGCTGTCGTTCGTGATCACCCACCCGGAAGCGACGTTCATCGTGGATCCGGGTGTGTGCCTGGATGTCGGCAGTCGCGCCGTCGCCGAGTTGCCGGTGGTCCTGCGGGTCGCGGTGCGTCCCCCGGCCGACACCGTCGCCACCGTTGCCGCACTGCGTGAGCGGCCGCATTCCTCCCTGGATTTCGCACTGCCGACGCACACGCACTGGGACCATGTGTGCGGGCTCCTCGACCTTCCGGAACTGCCGGTGCACCTGCACCGCCGCGAACACGACTGGGTCATGCAGGGCCCGATCGCGCCCGTGGGCGGTGTCCGTGAGGCCCTGCGCGGCCGCGGCATGGTCCCGTACGAACTGGACGGCCCGCCGGTCCTCACGTTTGCCGCCAGCCACGACCTCTTCGGCGACGGTTCCGTCGTACTCGTCGACCTCGCGGGACACACCCCTGGCAGCGTCGGAGTGCTGGCGCATACGGCGACAGGCTGGGTGCTGCTCGCGGGTGATGCCGCCTGGCACACCCACCAGATCGATCTCATCCGGCAGAAGGCCGGCTACCCCGGTGAGCTCGTCGACGAAGACCGGCACGAGACCTTCCGGACGCTGCACCGCCTGCACGCCGTCAAGGACCGAGTCGTGATCATCCCGACGCACGACCACCACGCGGCCCAGCAGCTGCCGACTTGAACTTGATCCCTCCGTGCCGTCCTTACTTACCCTGCCGTCCTTCCGTGCCGCCCTTCCCGGCCCTCCTTCCGTGCCGTGCCGAGGAGTCAGCGGTTCTTGAACTCCTCGATGGCGCCCCGGACCACCTCCCCCGCCGCGTCGCTTCCGGCGTGCCCGGCGTCCTCGATGACATGCAGCCGCGCGCCCGGCCACGCCTTCGCCAGCTCCCACGCCGTCTGCACCGGACAGCCCATGTCGTGCCGGCCCTGCACGATCACCCCCGGGATCCCGGCCAGCCTGTGCGCGTTCCGGATCAGCTGGTCCTCCTCCAGCCAGGCGCCGTTGCTGAAGATGTGGGCGCAGATACGGACGAAGGCGATCTGCGCGTCGATGTCGCGGTTGCTGTACATGCCGGGAACGCCGTTGGGTTCGCCGGTGATGACCGCGTCCTCCCAGGCGAGCCAGTCGGCGGCGGCCTTCTCGCGTACGGCACGGTCGGGCTTCTCCATCAGCCGTGCGTAGGCCGCGAGCAGGTCACCGTCCCGCTCGTCCTCGGGGACGCCCTCGCGGAACCGGTCCCACGCCTCGGGGCGGAACCGCCCGGCGCCACGGTAGAGCCAGTCGATCTCCGAGCGGCGGCACGTCATCACCGCCTGGATGACGATCTCGGTGACCCGCTCGGGGTACTGCTCCGCGTAGGCCAGGACGAGCGTCGGGCCCCAGGAGGCCCCGTTGAGCAGCCACTTCTCGATACCGAGGTGTTTGCGCAGCCGCTCCATGTCCTCTGTCAGATGCCTCGTGGTGTTGAGGCTCATGTCGGCGGCCGGGTCGCTCGCGTGCGGGGTGCTGCGGCCGCAGTTGCGCTGGTCGTAGCGGATGATCCGGTACGCCTCGGGGTCCCAGGCCCGCGTCGGGCGCCGCATGGCGCCGCCCCCTGGGCCGCCGTGGACGGTCAGGGCGGGTTTGCCCTCGGGGTTGCCGAGTTGCTCGTAGTAGAGACGGTTGCCGTCGCCGGTGTCAACGAAGCCGGAATCGTAGGGACTTGTGGGCGGGTAGAGATCGACCATGACCGTCGATCCTAGAGGCAGGCAGATCACGGGCGGGCAGTCCGGATTCCGCCGGACGCGGTGTCCGGCGGCGGCACACCCCTGTAGGCAGGCTCAGGCGGACTGTGGATCCGCGAAGCGGTCCCGCAGCTCGCGCTTGAGGATCTTCCCGCTTGCGTTGCGCGGCAGTGCGTCCACGAACAGGACCCGTTTGGGGGCCTTGAAGTGCGGAAGGGACTCCCGTGCGTGGGCGAGCAGTTCGGCCTCGGTGACCGCGCCCGACGCCTCGTCGGACACCACGACGACGGCCGTGACCGCCTCGATCCAGCGGTCGTCGGGCAGCCCGACGACCGCCGCCTCGGCGACCCGGGGGTGGGTGTAGAGCGCGTCCTCGACCTGGCGTGAGGCGACCAGCACACCGCCGGAGTTGATGACGTCCTTCACGCGGTCGACCACGGTGAAGTACCCCTCGGCGTCCCGCACGGCGAGGTCGCCGGAGTGGAACCAGCCGTCGCGGAAGGCTTCCGCGGTCTCCTCCGGCTTGCCCCAGTAGCCTTCGCACAACTGCGGTGAGCGGTAGACGACTTCGCCGGCCGTACCGTCGGGGACCTCGTTGCCGTTCTCGTCGATCACCGCGGCCTCCACGAAGAGGACGGGCCTGCCGCAGGAGTCCATCCGTCCCTCGTGCTCGTCCGGCCCGAGGACCATGGCGAGCGGGCCGATCTCGCTCTGCCCGAAACAGTTGTAGAAGGCAAGTCCGGGCAGCCGTTCGCGGAGCCGCTCCAGCACGGGCACCGGCATGATCGACGCACCGTAGAAGGCCTTACGGAGTCCGCTCAGATCGCGGGTCGCGAAGCCGGGGTGGCGGGCGAAGCCGATCCATACGGTGGGCGGCGCGAAAAGGGTGTCCGCCAGACCCGCCTCGACCAGCCGGAACACCTCGGAGGCGTCGGGTGTGTCCAGGATGGTGTTCTCGGCGCCCACCGCCAGATACGGCAGCAGAAAGACATGCAGCTGGGCCGAGTGGTACAGCGGCAGCGAGTGCAGCGGCCGGTCCGTCTCCCGGAGGCCGAGGGCCGTGATGGCGCTGACGTACTCATGGACGAGCGCCCGGTGCGTCATCATCGCGCCCTTGGCGAGCGCCGTGGTGCCCGAGGTGTACAGCAGCTGCACCAGGTCGTCGGAGCCGGGCGGGCGCTCGGGGGTGAAGGGAAGCGGGGTGCCGAGTGCGGCCAGCAGCGAGCCGTCGTCCCCGCGCAGCGGGAGCACCGGGAACCCGTCGGGGACCGCG
Organism: Streptomyces sp. NPDC059398; assembly: GCF_042751845.1. Taxonomy (NCBI): domain Bacteria; kingdom Bacillati; phylum Actinomycetota; class Actinomycetes; order Kitasatosporales; family Streptomycetaceae; genus Streptomyces; species Streptomyces sp. NPDC059398. The sequence goes on from NZ_JBHYWP010000023.1 coordinate 35,681, forward strand.
TCGGCGAGGCCCGGGTCCGCGAGCACCAGCGCACTGCCCGACTGGCCGAGGATGTACGCCAGTTCGTCACCGGTGAGGTTCTGGTTCACCGGGACGTGGATCAGCCCGGCCCGTGCGCAGGCCAGGAAGCCGATGAGGTAGACGTCCGAGTTGTGCCCGTAGGACGCCACCCGGTCGCCGGTCCGCAGTCCGCGCCCGGTCAGTACGGCGGCGGCCGTACTGACCGCTTCATCGAGGGCGGCATAGCTCCATGCCCGCTCCCCGTACCGGACCGCGGTGCGTACCGGCACCCGGCGTGCGCTGCGGCGCAGGACGGCGTCGACCGTACCGGCGCGTGCGCCCGGCGTGGGCTGGTCCCGTGTCATGACGTGGTCCTGCTGCGTCCTGGCCTGGTCCTGCGGTTCGCCCGGGGCTTGTGTCATGGCGTGATCCTGCGGTTCGGCGGTGGTCGGGTCAAGGGAGGCGTACGGGGGAACCGGGGGATGGAGCGGCTGCCCGGCGAGCCCCGGCCGGCCGTACGCCCCGGTGGCGGCGCCCGGCTCAGGGGCTGACGGCCAGGAAGACGAAGGCGGCGAAGATCGCCAGATGGATACCGCCCTGCATCAGAGTCGCCCGGCCGGGGACGATGGTCAGGGCGCCGACCACCAGGGTCAGCGCGAGCAGCACCATATGGGTGGCTCCGAGCCCGAGCAGGAGTGGGCCGGTGAGCCAGACGGAGGCCAGGGCGATGGCCGGGATGGTGAGGCCGATGCTCGCCATGGCCGAGCCCAGCCCCAGGTTGAGGCTGGTCTGGACCCGGTCGCGGCGCGCCGCCCGTACCGCGGCGAGCGTCTCGGGCAGCAGCACGAGCAGCGCGATCACCACCCCGACGACCGCGTGCGGCAGCCCCGCCGCCTCCACGCCGGACTCCAGGGTCGGTGAGATGGCCTTGGCGTTGCCCACCACGGCGATCAGTGCGACCAGCAGGAGTCCGAGGCTCAGCAGGGCGGCCCGGCGGCGGGGTGGCGGGGCGTGGCCCTCCTCGTCCTGGATTTCGCCCTCCTGGGTCACGGGCAGGAAGTAGTCCCGGTGACGCACCGTCTGGACAGCGACGAAGAGGCCGTAGAGACAGAGTGAGGCGATGGCGGCGAAGGCCAGCTGCGGTCCGCTGAACTCCGGCCCCGGCTTCTTGGTGAACCTCGGCAGGACCAGGGTGAGGGTCGACAGCGCCGCCACCGCGGACAGGGCGGTGCCCGACCCCTCGGCGTTGAAGACGGCGACCCCACGGCGTACCGCACCGACCAGCAGGGAGAGCCCCACGATGCCGTTGCAGGTGATCATCACGGCGGCGAAGACGGTGTCCCGGGCCAGTGAGGAGTACTTGGAGCCTCCGTCGGCCATCAGGGTGACGATGAGCGCCACCTCGATGACGGTGACGGCGACCGCAAGCACCAGCGAGCCGAAGGGCTCCCCCACCCGGTGGGCGATCACCTCGGCGTGGTGCACGGCGGCCAGCACCGCTCCGGCCAGGCAGAGCGCCACCAGAACCACGGCGAACACCGGCAGATGGCGGCCCCAGCTGAGAATCAGGGCCACCACGGCGATCAGGGGGACCGCGGTGGTCCACTGTGCCGCCAGGGCCCGGCTCGGCGCTCTCATGGGCCCACGCTGACAGAGATGATCAGTGGCTGCCCGGTGAGTGCGTCCGGGACGGGTACCTGCCGCGTGGACCGTACGGTGGCCGCGGACACGCCGGCGGCCCACGCCGTGGCCACCGTCGCACACCGCACCGCACCGCACCGTAGCTGTGCACCCCGTGGCGAGCCCCTGCCGCGCATCCCGCCACGGTCCCCGCCGTGGATCACGCTACGGACCGCGCCGCGCATCCCGCTATGGATTCGCCGTGGATCCCGGGCGGCCGGGTCAGAGGGCGCGCTCGTGGCCCTCCCAGTACGGTTCGCGCAGCCGCCGCTTGTAGAGCTTGCCGTTGGGGTCGCGGGGCATCGTCTCGATGAAGTCGACGCTCCTGGGGCGTTTGTATCCGGCGAGCCGGGACTCGCAGTGGGCCAGGATCTCGGCGGCGAGCGCGTCGCCGGGCACAGCGCCGTCGGACGGTTCGATGACGGCCTTGACCGCCTCGCCCCACTCCGCGTGCGGGATGCCGAAGGCCGCGGCGTCGGCGACCGCCGGGTGGCTGAGCAGCGCGGACTCGATCTCGGCCGGGTAGATGTTGACCCCGCCCGAAATGATCATGTCGATCTTGCGGTCCCGGAGGAAGAGGTAACCGTCCTCGTCGAGCAGGCCGAGGTCGCCGACGGTGAAGAAGTCCCCGATGCGGTTCTTCGCCGTCTTGGCCTCGTCCTTGTGGTAGCTGAAACCGCCGGTGGCCATCTTCATGTAGACGGTGCCGAGTTCGCCGGGGGGCAGCCGGTTGCCGTCGTCGTCGTGGATGGCGAGTTCGCTGATGGGCCAGGCACGGCCGACGGTGCCCGGCTTCTTCAGCCAGTCATCGGCCGTGGCGAAGGCGCCGCCGCCCTCACTGGCCGCGTAGTACTCCTCGACGCAGCGGCCCCACCACTCGATCATCGCCCGCTTGACGTGGTCGGGGCAGGGCGCGGCGCCGTGGATGGCATGGCGCATGGACGTCACGTCGTACCGCTCCTTCACCTCGTCGGGCAGGGCGAGGAGGCGGTGGAACTGGGTGGGGACCATATGGGTGTGGGTGCACTTGTGCGCGTCGATGCGGCGCAGCATCTCCTCGGGCGTCCACTTGTCCATCAGCACCAGGGGGTGGCCGATGTGCAGGGCCGCGCCGGCGAACTGGAGCACCGCGGTGTGGTAGAGCGGCGAGCAGACGAGGTGGACGTTGCCGTCGAAGGGCTTGATCCCGAAGATGGCGAGGAACCCGCCGAGGTAGGTCTCCTCCGGCGGTTTGCCGGGCAGCGGGCGGCGGATGCCGCGGGGCCTGCCGGTGGTGCCCGAGGTGTAGTTCATCACCCAGCCGAGGGTGCGGTCCACGGGTACGGAACCGGGCTGCCCGCCGGGGAGTTCGGCGTAGGGGCGGAAGCCCGGTATGTCGCCGACCGCGTACCGGTGGGTGGCGGGGAGTCCTGCCTCGTCGGCTGCCGCCGTGGCCGCTTCGGCGAAGCGTTCGTGGGCGATGAGGACCTTGGCACCGGAGTCGGAGACGATCCAGGCGATCTCCGGCCCGACGAAGTGGTGGTTGACCGGGACCAGATAGAGGCCCGCCTGCGATGCGGCGAGATAGGCGGTGAGGAACTCGACGCCGTTCGGCAGAACGACCGCGAAGGCGTCACCGCGCTTCAGCCCCGCGGCGCGCAGTCCGTGCACCAGCTGGTTGACGGCGGTGTGCAGCCGTCCCGCTGTCCACTCCTCGCCGTCCGGCGCGATCAGGACCGTACGGCCGGGGTCGGCGGTGGCCTGGGCCCAGAAGCCGTTGGGGGTTCCGCTCTCCGTGGCTGCCATCAGTGACTCCGTCCTGCGATGCGGTTGATGCGGTCGACGGCCCGCTCGAAGCCGCGGGTCAGCTCGTCGAAGACCTCCTGCACACCGCGTTCGGAGTTCATCCGGCCGACGATCTGGCCGACCGGGGTGCCGAGCAGCGGGGCGACCTCATACTTCTGGATCCGGGAGACCGCGTCGGCGACGAGCAGGCCCTGGAGCGGCATGGGAAGCGTGCCGGGTCCCGCGGGGTCGTCCCAGGCGTCGGTCCATTCGGTACGGAGCTGACGCGCGGGCTTGCCGGTGAGCGCACGGGAACGCACGGTGTCGCCCGACTCCGCTTCGATGAGCTTGTGGGTGAGCGCGCGGGAATGCATCTCGGCCTCGGTGGTGGTGAGCCAGAGCGAGCCGAGCCAGACGCCCTGGGCGCCGAGCGCGATACCGGCGGCGATCTGCTCGCCGCTGCCGATCCCCCCGGCGGCCAGCACCGGCAGCGGGGAGACCGCGTCGACCACGTCGGGCGTGAGCACCATGGACGCGATGTCCCCGGTGTGGCCGCCGGCCTCGTACCCCTGGGCGACGACGATGTCGATGCCCGCCTCGGCGTGGCGCCTGGCGTGCTTGGCGCTGCCGGCCAGCGCCGCGACCAGCACATCGTGGCGGTGGGCGCGTTCGATGACGTCCGCGGGGGGCGAGCCGAGGGCGTTGGCGAGCAGTCTGATCGGATAGTCGAAGGCGACATCGAGCTGGTTGCGGGCGACCTGTTCCATCCAGCCGGTGATCCGCCAGCCGGAGGCTTCGCCCTCGGGGTACTCGGGCACCCCGTGTTTGGCGAGGGTCTCCTCGACGAACCGGCGGTGCCCCTCCGGGATCATTGCCTCGACCTCGGCCTCCGTCACCCCCTCGACCTTCTTCGCGGGCATGACGACATCGAGCCCGTACGGCAGTCCGCCGGTGTGCTCCTGCATCCAGTCGAGATCACGCGCCAGTTCGTCGGGGGCGGTGTAGCGGACCGCTCCGAGTACCCCGAATCCGCCGGCCCGGGTGATGGCGGCGGCCACGGCGGGAAAGGGCGTGAAGCCGAAGATTGCGTGCTCGATCCCGAGTTTCTTGCTCAGCTCCGTCTCCATGGGGCGCAGGATGCCCCAGCGGAGCATCCGAGGGAAGAGATTTTCTGATGCTGTGTCAGATTCTTTGGAGCGCTGGAGACACGCGGTGCGAGGGTTGACACCCCCGCACCGATGGCAGAAAGTTTCCGCAATTGTCCAAGGGGTCGAAAGATACTTTCAAGGAGCGCGGGGATGAGCGGCAACGCTGCGGGCGGACACATCAGCAGGCGCCGACTGGGCGGCGGAATGCTGGCTCTCGGCGGGGCCTTCGCCCTGGCCTCCCTCCCCCTGGGCCCCGCGGCCGCGGCGGGACCGGCCGCGCACCGCGGCCCGGGGCGGGGCAGGGATTCGGGCGCCCCGGCACCCGGGCGCGGAACCGGCCCGGCTTCCGGCTCCCGTCGTACGACCCTCCGGCACGGCACCGCCGAGCAGGCCGGGCTGCTCCCCGGCCCCCTGGGCCAACTGGTCCGCGACGCACGGACGTTCCTCGATCCCTCGCCCACCCACCCCTGGTACGCGGGTGCCGTCCTGCTCGCCGGACGCGGCGGCACGGTGGCCCTGCACGAGCCGATCGGGCAGGCGGTGCGCTACTCGGCGTACGACGAAAAGTCCGACACCGGTGTGGAGTTCCCGCCGGACCAGCAGATCGCCGCGGACCGGGACACCCTCTACGACCTGGCGTCCCTCTCCAAACTCTTCACGTCCCTCGTCGCGGTGCAGCAGATCGAACGGGGCACGCTGCGGCTGACGGCGAAAGTCGCCTCCTACCTCCCCGAGTTCGGAGCGGCCGGCAAGTCCGAGGTGACCGTACGCCAACTCCTCACCCATACCTCGGGGTTCCGCGCGACGCTGGCGCTGTACAAGGAGCCGACGCGGGAAGGGAGACTGCGGATGCTGTGGAACGAAGCACCCATCAGCACTCCCGGCACCGCCTATCTCTACTCGGACCTCAACCTCATCTCGCTCCAGCTGGTCCTGGAGAAGATCACCGGCCGCCCGCTCGACGTACTGGCCCATGAGGGGATCACCGCTCCGCTCGGGATGGACCGCACCTGCTACAACCCGCCAGCCGACCGGAAACCGGAGATCGCGGCCACCGAGGACGCCAGGCCGCCCTGGTCGGGCCTGGACCGCGGGCTGGTCTGGGGCGAGGTGCACGACGAGAATGCCTACAGTTTCGGCGGCGTCGCCGGTCACGCCGGAGTCTTCTCCTGCGCCTGGGACCTGGCCGTCCTGGCCCGCACCCTGCTGAACGGCGGCGCGTACGGACGGGCCCGCATCCTGCGTCCCGACTCCGTCGACCTGCTCTTCACGGACTTCAACACCGCGTTCCCCGGGGACAATCACGGACTCGGGTTCGAGCTCTACCAGCACTGGTACATGGGCGCGATGGCCACCCCGCACACCGCGGGCCACACCGGCTTCACCGGGACCAGCCTGGTGCTCGACCCGTCCACCGACACCTTTCTGATCATGCTGGGCAACTCGGTCCACCCGGTGCGCGACTGGCGCACGGGAAGCGCGCCCCGGGTCCGCGCGGGCGACAGTCTGGCGCGGGCGGTGCCGGTGCGGCCCGCGCACGGACGTACGGCCTGGTTCTCCGGTATGGCGAGCTCGGCGACGGCCACCCTGACCCTGCCCGCCCTCAATCCGGTGCCCGAACGGGCCCGTCTCAGCGCCTCGTTGTGGTGGGACACCGAGCCGCACGCCGACTTCCTCCTCCTGGAAGTATCCGCGGACGCCGGGACGACCTGGCAGCCGGTGCCCTTCTCCACCACCGCCGAAGGGCAGGGTCCGGAGACCCACCCGACGGGCTCGGTGGACGGCTGGTCAGGACGTGTCTGGCACCGGCTGGACGCGGATCTGACGCCCTGGCACGGCAGGGAGGTCCGGCTGCGCTGGCGCTGTACGACCGATCAGCTGTACGTGGGCCGCGGGGCGTACGTCACCGGCATCGCGGTCGGGGACGGCCGCCGTACGGTCTTCGACGAGACCAGGGCGGCCGACGCGGCCCGGATCGAGGCGTCCGGCTGGGTGCGTTCCGCGGACTGACCCGGCCGGTGACGGGCCGCCAGGAAGGGCCCGGCGCACGGTCGGCCGTGGTCCGCCCGGCCCCGGAGATCCCAGTCACATCTCGGCGATTCCCCTCTCCGTGCAACCGCACGGAAGGCCGGAGCGTGGTAAACGGACGTAGATCCTTATCCACGATGCCAGGGGCTCCACACTCATGACCACACAGCTGAACCGACTCCCCCGCCGGATGGCCGCGCTTCTGGCGGTCACCGCCCTCAGCCTCGGCGCAGCGGCCTGTTCCTCCTCGTCGGACGAGAAGGGCTCCTCCTCCGCGGACTCCTCTGCGGCCTCCTCGTCCGACGGCGCCACCTCCGGCAAGGGCGCGGCCGCCGGCAGCTCGGACAGCTCGACGTCCAACGGTTCGGGCGCCGACGGCGGTACGAAGACGGCGAACGGCTCCTCCACCACCGACGGGAAGGGCACGGCAGCCGGTGGCTCCGCTTCGTCCCGCTGCCACACCGCCGGTCTGAAGGCGGCCTTCGCCACGGGCGGCGACGCCGTACCGGACATGCAGGGCGACGAACAGACCCAGGCGTCGGTGGCGTTCACCAACACCGGCAAGGCCACCTGCACCCTGTCGGGTTTTCCCGGCGTCGACCTGATCCGCGATCAGGGCTCCCCGAGCACCTGGTCACTGGAGCGTTCCTCGAAGCCGGTCACCACCATCTCCCTCGCGCCGGGGGAAACCACCGACTTCAGCATCACGCTCGGCGCGACCACGGAGAAGGGGGCGGGCGCCTTCGTGCCCAGTCTGGTGCGGATCACTCCGCCCGACGAGAGGACGCAGTTCTCGCTGAAGTGGCCGTTCGGTGGGGCCGTCACCAAGCAGGACGGCGCCACCCACCCGGCGACATACGTCAACCCGATCGGGTCCTGACACCCGGCTCCTCTGCGGTCGCCGGGACCTTCCCGAGCCGGACAGGGCCCCGGCTTCCCCACCCCGGCCGGTACGCACGCGGCGGCTCACAGCCCCGGCGCGCTCCGCTGCCGGCGACGCTCGGCGACCTGGCGGTACAACTCGGCGGCCTCGTCGCCGCGGCCCAGCTGCTCCAGGCAGTGGGCCTCGTCGTTGCGGCTGGCCAGCGCATCGGGGTGGTCGATGCCGAGCACCCGCTCGCGGGCCTCCGCGACCGCCCGGTAGACGGTGAGGGCGTCCGCCCAGCGCCCGAGCCAGCCGAGGCCGACCGCGATCTCGCGTCGGCTGGCCAGGGTGTCCGGGTGGTCGGCACCCAGCGCCTCCTCCCGCAGGGCGCCGACCTCGCGCGCCTCGGTGAGCGCCTCATCCCACCGGCCCAGGCGGCCGAGGTTCACCCCCAGGCCGTGGCGGGCCCGCAGGGTCTCCGGGTCGGCCGGCCCCTGGGCCCGGGTGCGGTCGGCGACGAGCGCGCCGAGCCGTTCGAGCGCCTCCGCACTGCGGCCCAGCCGGCCCAGGCTGATGGCCACCTCGTAACGGGTGCCGAGGGTGTCGGGGTGGTCGGCGCCCAGCGCCTGTTCACGGCCGGCCGCCACCTCGCGGTAGATCTCCAGCGCCTCCGGCCAGCGCCCCAACTGCCCGAGTGTGTAAGCGACTTCGTACCGCGTCAGCAGGGTGTCCGGGTGTGCGGCGCCCAGCACGGCGGCCCGCGCGTCCGCGACCTCGCACGCCATCCGGTACGAGTCCTCCAGCCGCCCGAGCCTGCTCAGGTTGAAGGCGAGGTTGTGCCGGCAGCGCAGTGTGTCCGGGTGGTCGGGGCCGACGGAACGCTCCCGGGCCGCGAGCACCGACGCGTACACCTGGTGCGCTTCGAAGTGCCGTCCGAGCTGCCCCAGGACGTACGCCGCCTCCTGCTGGGCGGCGAGAGTGTCCGGGTGGTCGGCGCCCAGGGCCCGCTCGCGGCCCTCTGCGACCCGGGTGAACTCGTGCAGCGCGTCGGCCGCCCGTCCGGTGCGGCTCAGCGTGAAGCCCACTTCGTAACGGCTGGCCAGAGTGTCGGGATGGCCTGGGCCGAGTACGTACTCCCGCTCGGCCGCCACGGCCCGGTGCACCTCGCCCGCCTCCGACCAGCGGCCCAGCCTGCTCAGACTGAGCCCCGCGTTGTGGCGCCCGGTCAGCGCGGCCACCAGGTCGGGCGGGGGTGTGGGCCGCTGCCCGGTGGAGAGCACGGGGACCGCCACGGCGTCGCGCGGCGGCCCGGCGGTCGTCCACTCCCCGGTGAGCGCTGTCGCCCGGTCGGTCGGGGTGGAGGTGACCGTCCAGGTACCGGTGGCCTTGTGACCGGTCGTCATGGACCGGGTCCAGGGCGGCAACGGGGGCAGAGGCGGGGGCAGTTGCACGGTGGGGCCCGGCACACCGGGCACGGTCAGCCCGGCCGACGGCGTCTCGGGGCCGAGCAGCAGACCGAACTCCCTGGCATCGGCCGGGCGCCCCTCGGGGGTCTTGGCGAGCAGATCGAGGACGGCCCGGTCGAGGAAGTCCGGCAGCTCCGGGCGGTGGCTGCGCGGCGGCTCGGGCTCGGTGTCCCGGTGGCCGACGAGGACCGCCCACGCGTCGTCCAGGTCGAACGGCGGCGCCCCGGTGGCGATTTCGTACAGCACACAGCCCAGCGAGTACAGATCGCTGCGGTGGTCGATCTCCCCGCCGCCGATCTGCTCGGGCGACATGTAGTGCGGGGTCCCCATGGCGATGCCGGTGCCGGTGAGCCGGGAGGTGAAGCCGATGTCGTGGCCGAGCCGTGCGATGCCGAAGTCGCAGATCTTCACGGTGCCGTCGGTCAGCCGCATGATGTTGGCGGGCTTCAGGTCCCGGTGGACGATGCCCTGCTCATGGGTGTAGGCGAGGGCGGACGCGACCTGCCGGGCGATGTCCACGACATCGGGGACCGCCAGCGGCCGCTGCCCGTTCGCGCCCAGGAGCTGACTGAGGTTCTGGCCGTCGAGCAGTTCCATGACGAGGTACAGGACACCCTCGTACTCGCCGAAGTCGTGGACGACGGTGACCCCGCGGTGCTGGAGCGAGGCCGCGACCCGCGCCTCGCGGCGGAAGCGCTCGCGCAGCACCCGGGTGAAGGACTGGTCGTGCTGGGGCCCCAGCGGCTTGAGGCATTTGACGGCGACATGGCGGCCCAGCGACTCGTCACGCGCCCGCCACACCTCGCCCATGCCCCCGCGCCCGATCGGTTCGAGCAGCCGGTACCGGCCGTGGATCAGCCTGGTGTCCGCCATCTCGTACTGTCGCCCCCGTCGCGTCGCTGCGCCGTCCCCGGCCCGTCCAGTATGGCGTCCGGTGTCCGGAGTTTGTACGGTGCCGGACGGCTGCCGGGGCCCAGGCGCGCCATGGCCTTCAGAATATGGCCAGGTGGCAGCTGCCAGCGCAGCCGGTCCGGGATGCAGCGCAGGGCGTTGCCGGTGGCCGTGAGCCGCCGGGTCACGGTCTCAGGACCCGGCGCCGGCCTCCCGTAGAGCTCATGGGCGTACGGAGGCAGTGCGGCGTACGCGAGCCCGGCCACGTGCCGCCAGAACACCTCGCGCGCCGGAGTGAGAACGGCGGGCACGGGGGGCCTGCGCAGGAACGCGTCCACCTCACCGGACTCCGGGGTCGCGGCGAGTTCGGGGCGTACGGACTCGAAGTAGGCGGCGAGTCCGGCCCGGTCCGCGGGCACCTCCGCCGGGTCGAGCCCGACCAGCCGGGCGCTCTGCCGGTTCTCGTCGATGTAGCGGTCGGCCTGTGCGTCGCTGACGGGGACACCGGAGCGGCGCAGGACGGTGAGATACGAGTCGATCTCGGCGCAGTGCACCCAGAGCAGCAGCGCGGGCTCCCCGACGCCGTACCGCTCCCCGGTCGCGGGGTCGGTGGCGCCGAGGAAGCCGTGGATCCGCCGGACCCGGGCGCCGGCCTGCTCGGCGGCGGCGGTCGTGCCGTAGGTGAGGGTGCCGACGAAGCTCGCGGTGCGCAGCAGCCGGCCCCAGGCGTCCTGGCGGAAGTCCGAGTTCTGGATGACGCCGCGGACCGCGCGGGGGTGCAGCGCCTGGAGGTAGAGGGCGCGGATCCCGGCGATCCACATCACCGGGTCCGCGTGCACCTGCCAGGTCACCGACCCGGGACCGAACAGGCCGGGGTCGGGTCCGCCTGCCGTCCGCGGTCCTTCGCTCATGCCGTCACTCCGCTCCGCCTGGCCGCTCGCTGTCCCGGCCGGCCGCCGGTCACCCGGTTTTGGGTGCCGTCGGCCGGTCGCCCTCGGCCGGCCGCCTCCGTTCCCGGACCGGCTTCCGGCCCGGACCTCCTGGGTCACATGTCCCCCACGTACGGCATGCCCGGGTTCGCGGCGCACCACTCCCCGCGGCGCGCACGGCCTCGCGGTGAGGGATGAGGCGACGGGCGGCGCGGGACGGTGGAGAGGAGTGTTGGCGGTCGCGGCGGCAGTGGCGGTCGCTCAGGAGGCCGTCGCGGGAACGAGCCGGTCGAGCCCCTGTGCGCTGCCCGTCGCGGCTTCGGCCGAGCGCGGCAGCATGATGCTCTCGTAGGCGCGGACGGCGTCATCGACACGGGACTCCCGTACGAGGGCGTGGGCGAGGTCGGAGCCGTCGAGCATGGCGAGATTGGCGCCCAGACCGACCGGGGGCATCAGATGCGCGGCGTCGCGGAGCAGCGTCATGCCGGGTATGTGCGCCCAGGTGTGCGGGGCGGGCAGGACGGACAGCGACCGGTTGACGAATCCGCTGTCGCCGCCGCGCAGGACGTAGCGCAGGCTCTCGTCCCATCCGTCGAACATCTCCAGCAGTGCCGCCCGCACGGCCCGCCGGTCGCCGAGGTCGACACGGGCGGTCACATGCCAGTCCTGCGGCACGCGGAGCGCGATGTAGGCGCGGATGTGGCCGTTGCTGTTGCGCTGGGCGACCAGGGTCCTGCCGGGCCCCTTGGCGAGCATCGATCCGTTGCCGACCAGCCGCGCGAGTCCGGGGTGGCGGGTCTCGCCGTCGTCGAACCCGGTCTCGACGTAGGTGACCCCGGTGTAGCTCGGTACGGCGGGCGACAGGGCAGGGCGGACGCGGGACCAGGCGCCGTCGGCACCGACCACCAGATCGAAGTCCTCGGTTGCGCCGTCACCGAAGAGCAGGCGGCAGGTGCCGTCCGCCTGTGGGGTGACTCCGCTGACGTCGCGGTCCCACCGCACCGTGCCCTCGGCGATCGAGTCGAGCAGCAGACCGCGCAGTTGGCCCCGGTCGATCTCGGGCCGCCCTCCCCCGGCAGCGGAAGGACCCTGCTGCGCCAGGAGCGCGGCGGTGGCGAAGTCGAGCACGCGCCACTCCTCCCCTTCGGGACGGGCGAGAGCGTGGAACCGGTCGAGGAGCCCCGCCGAATCCAGCGCGGCCTGGCCGGTGCCTGCGTGCAGGTCGAGGCTGCCGCCCTGTGGTCGGGCGTCGGCGGACGCCTCTCGTTCGAAGACGGTGACAGAGCGGCCGTGCCGCTGGAGGACCCGGGCGCAGACGAGGCCGCCGAGGCCGGCGCCGACAATCGCGATACGGGGGTCACGAGCGGAGTTCATGGGAGCGTCCCTCGGAAGGTGGATGAGCCGCCGGGAGGCCCGGCAGGCATCACCAAGAAAGCACACTCGCTACATATGTGCAATGACTACACTTTCGTAGTGGATACACGTGGGGCTAGGGTGTGTGCGTGACCGAACCGACCGGGCGCCGCGAGCGCAAGAAGGCCCAGACCCGCCAGTCCCTGGCTGACGCCGCCCTTGAACTCTTCCTTGAGCGGGGCTACGACCAGGTCGGCGTCAAAGACGTCGCCGACTGCGCCGATGTCTCGGTGACCACCCTGTTCAAGCACTTCTCCAGCAAGGAGGCCCTGGTCTTCGATCAGGACGACGACCTGGAGGAAGCACTCGTGGCCGCGGTGCGTGAGCGCCCCGAGGGCCAGTCGGTCCCCCAGGCGCTGCGCGAACACCTCCTGCTGGCCCAGACCCGGTTCGCCCTCCATGCCGCGGATCCCAGGTTCGCCGACTTCACGCGCCTGTTGCAGGAGACCCCCGCGCTGCGGGAGTACGCCCACCGCATGTGGACGCGCCACGAAGCGGCCCTGGCGGGAGCCATCGCCGAGGCCGCGGGTGCGCCCGATGACGACATCGGCTGCGCCGCCCTGGCCCGTTTCGCCCTGGAGGCCCGCGGCCTCATCCTCGGGCACGCCGAACCGCGCCGAGCCGCCGAGGAGATCTTCGCGCTGCTCGAACACGGCTGGGCGGCCGTCCAGCCGGGCGACTGACCCCGGCCCGGGAGAGTCACGACGATGGGAAGGCCTCGTACGTCAGCCGTTCGTGAATTCAGGCGGACGCTTGTCGACGAAGGCGGCCATCCCCTCCTTCTGATCCGCCGTCGCTGCGACGACCTCGTTCATCACCTGGAGGTTGAGCGCGTTGAGGGCCTCGGGCCGGTCGAGCGTCAGGAGCGCGGTCCGCCCCTTGCGCTCGACGCGGATCGTCTCGTACGGCTCTGTGGTCATCTCGTACGGCTCCGTGGTCATACGGTTTCTCCGTCCTGCGCCGAGTGCGCCACCGACCGCTCCCTGATGGTTCTGACGATCCCGGAGAAGTCCTCGTCCGCCCCGGCCCCTTCGGCGTAGGCGGCGTACAACTCAGCGGCTCTCGTACCGAGTTCCGCGTGAACACCACCGGCCCTGGCCGCTCCGGCCGCAAGCCCCAGGTCCTTGGCCATCAGCGGAGCGGCGAAGCCCGGACGGTAGTCGCGGTTGGCAGGGCTGTCCGGCACGGGTCCCGGCACCGGGCAGTTGACGGTCAGGGCCCAGCACTGTCCCGACGCGGTGGAGGCCACGTCGAACAGGGCCTGCGGGGAGAGGCCCAGGCTCTCGCCGAGGACGAACGCCTCACTCACCGCGATCATCGAGATCCCGAGGATCATGTTGTTGCAGATCTTCGCGGCCTGCCCGGCGCCTGGCCCGCCGCAGTGGACCGCCTTCCTGCCCATGACCGCCAAAAGTGGTTCGGCCTCCGCGAATTCGGCTGCGCCGCCTCCCGCCATGAAGGTCAGCGTCCCGGCCCCGGCGCCGACGACTCCCCCGGAGACCGGCGCGTCCAGAGCCCGCATTCCGGCGGCGGACGCGGCCTCGTGGGCGCCGCGCGCGTCGGCGACATCGATGGTCGAGCAGTCGATGAACAGGGTGCCGGGCCGGGCTGCCGCCAGCAGCCGCTCCGCCCGGTAGAGGCCGAGGACATGGCGTCCCGCGGGCAGCATGGTGATCACCACGTCCGCCACCGCGGCGGCCTCCGCCGACGACCCGGCGGCCTCCACCCCGGCCTTGACGGCCGTGGCGAGCAGCTCGGGCATCAGGTCGTGGCCGAGGACCCGGTGCCCCGCCCCGACGAGGTTCGCGGCCATCGGACCGCCCATGTGGCCGAGTCCGATGAAGCCGATCGTGCGCCCGCTGTTCACCACGGCACCTCCTGTGCGGTTACGGTCAGGCGGAGTTCGCCTGCGGCAGGCGGTGCGAAGTAGCGCGCCACCTCGGTGTCAGTGACTTCGGCCAGGGTGGCCGGGGCCCAGTGGGGGTTGCGGTCCTTGTCGATGACCTGGGCGCGGATCCCCTCGGTCAGGTCGTGCGAGGCGAGTGCGGCACAGGAGATCCGGTACTCCTGCTCAAGCACACGCTCCAGCGGACCGAGCCGCCGTGCGCTGCGCAGCGCGGCGAGGGTGACCTTCAGGGCCGTGGGCGACCTGGCCGCCAGGGTGTCGGCCGTCGCCTCGGCGGCGCCCGTACCGCTGCCGCGCAGCCGCGCGACGACCCCCTCGACGGTGCCGGCCCCGTAGCAGGCGTCGATCCAGGCCCGCTGGTCCGCCAGCTCGCCGGGCGGTGGGTCGCCCACGTACAGCTGGAGCGCGTCCCACACCGGCTGTGTGGCGAGATCGGCCAGCAGCCGGGGCAGGTCGTCAGAGGGTACGAAGTGGTCGGCGAGTCCGCACAACAGGGCGTCACCGGCGCCGATCTGGGTGCCCGTCATGGCGAGGTGGGTGCCGAGTTCACCGGGGGCGAGGGCGAGCAGATGAGTGCCGCCCACGTCGGGCACGAAACCGATCCCGGTCTCGGGCATCGCGATCCGCGAGCGCTCGGTGACGATACGGACGCTGCCATGGGCGGAGACCCCGACGCCGCCGCCCATCACGATGCCGTCCATGACGGCGACGTACGGCTTGGGGTAGCGGGCGATCCGGGCGTTCAGCCGGTACTCGTCCCGCCAGAACGCGGCGGACGCGGTTCCTCCGGTGCGTGCGTCCTCGTAGATGGACCGGATGTCGCCGCCCGCGCACAGGGCGCGCCCGCCGGCGCCGGTGATGATCACGGTCTGCACGGCCGGATCGGTCTCCCAGTGGGTCAGCGCCTCGTCGATACGGCGGACCATGGCGTGGGTGAGGGCGTTGAGCGCCTGTGGCCGGTTGAGCGTGAGGTGCGCCGCGCGGCCCTCGGTGCGGAGAAGTACGTGTCCCTCGTCGGCGGTCACCGGAACGCCTCCGTCAGTCCGCGGGCCACGATGACGCGCATGATCTCGTTGGTTCCTTCCAGGATCTGGTGGACACGGAGGTCCCGGACGATCTTCTCGATGCCGTACTCGTGCAGATACCCGTAGCCTCCGTGCAGTTGGAGAGCGCGGTCGGCGACGGAGTAACCGGTGTCGGTGGCGAAGCACTTGGCCATCGCGCACAGCTGCGGTGCCCCGGCGTCGCCACGGTCCAGGGCCTCGGCCGCCTGGTGGACCAGGGCGCGGGCGGCGGCGAGTTCGGTGGCCATGTCGGCGAGGCGGAACCGCAGGGCCTGCGCGTCGAGCAGCCGGGTCCCGAACGCCTCCCGGTCGGCGAGATGGGACAGGCTCTGGCTGAGGGCGCTGCGGGCGCCGCCGAGGGAGCAGGCGGCGATGCCGAGCCGGCCGCCGTTGAGGCCGCTCATGGCGATCCGGAAGCCGTCGCCCGCCCGCCCGAGCATCCGGTCGGCTTGTACCCGGACTCCGTCCAGGATCACCTGGCGGGTGGGCTGGGCGTTCCAGCCCATCTTCTTCTCGTTCGGTCCGAAGGAGAGGCCGGGATCGTCCCGGTCCACGACGAACGCGGAGATGCCGTCGGGGCCTTCTCCACCCGTACGTGCCATGACGACGTACACCTGTGAGGCACCCGCACCGGAGATGAACTGTTTCACTCCGGTGAGGACGTAGTGGTCGCCGTCCGCCACCGCGCCGGTGCGGATCGCCCCGGCGTCGGACCCCGCACCGGGTTCGGTGAGGCAGTAACTGCCGAGGTCATCCATGGCGCAGAGGCGGGGCAGCCACCGTGCGCGCTGGTCGTCGTCGCCGTAGCGGTCGATCATCCAGGCGACCATGTTGTGGATGGAGAGGTAGCCGGCGATGGACGGGCAGCCGGAGGCGAGAGCCTCGAAGACGAGGACACCGTCGGCGCGGGAGAGTCCGCTGCCGCCCGCCTCATCCCGTACGTACACGCCGCCGAGACCGAGCCCGGCAGCCTTGCGCAGCTCCTCGACCGGAAAGTACTTGTCCTGGTCCCACCGGAGGGCGTGGGGCGCCAGATGATCCTGCGCGAAGTCCAATGTGGTCTCGACCAGGGCCTGTTGGACTTCGGTGAGCGATGTGGTGGTCATGGCGCTCATCCCATGGTGGGAAGGGTGAAGCTCGCGCCTTCCCTGGCACCCGATGGCCAGCGCGAGGTGACGGTCTTGGTGCGGGTGTAGAAGCGGATGGCGTCCGGGCCGTGCTGGTTGAGGTCGCCGAAACCGGACTGCTTCCAGCCGCCGAAGGTGTGGTAGGCGACGGGGACCGGGATGGGGACGTTGACGCCGACCATGCCGGTGTCCACCCGGCGGGTGAAGTCGCGGGCGGTGTCGCCGTCCCTGGTGAAGATCGCGACGCCGTTTCCGTAGGGGTGCTCGCTGGGCAGCCGCAGTGCCTCCTCGTAGGAGGCGGCCCGTACGACGCACAGCACGGGCCCGAAGATCTCCTCCTGGTAGATCCGCATCCGCGGGGTGACCCGGTCGAAGAGGGACGCCCCCGCGAAGAAGCCGCCTTCGTGGCCGGGCAGGGAGAACTGCCGCCCGTCGACGACGAGTTCGGCGCCCTCGGCCACTCCGGTGTCCACATACCGGCGGACCCGGTCGAGGGCGTCCTGGCACACGAGGGGGCCGAAGTCGGCTTCCGGGTCGTCGGAGCGGCCGATACGGAGGGTGGCGATCCGCTCCTTGAGTGCGGCGACGAGCCGGTCGGCGGTCTCCTCCCCGACCGGCACGGCCACCGAGATCGCCATGCAGCGTTCACCCGCGGACCCGTATCCGGCTCCGATGAGGGCGTCGACGGCCTGGTCGAGGTCGGCGTCCGGCATGACGATCATGTGGTTCTTGGCGCCGCCGAAGCACTGGGCGCGCTTCCCGTGAGCGGCGGCGGTCGCGTAGATATGTGCGGCAATGGGAGTGGAGCCGACGAAGCCGAGCGCGCCGACCCGGGGGTCATCGAGCAGCGTGTCGACGGCCTCCTTGGCACCGTTGACGACGTTCAGCACACCGGGCGGCAGACCTGCTTCCAGGAACAGTTCGGCCAGGCGCAGCGGCACGGACGGATCGCGCTCGGACGGTTTGAGGATGAACGCGTTTCCGCAGGCGAGAGCGGGCGCCGCCTTCCACAGCGGGATCATCGCCGGGAAGTTGAACGGCGTGATGCCGGCGACCACTCCGATCGGGGAGCGCAGCGAGTGCACATCGATGCCGGTGCCCGCGTTGTCGGTGAACTCGCCCTTCAGCAGGTGCGGAATACCAGCGGCGAACTCCACCACCTCCAGGCCGCGCTGAATATCACCGTGGGCGTCGGCGACGGTCTTTCCGTGCTCGGCGGACAGCAGCCGGGCCAGGGAGTCACGTTCCCCATCGACGAGTTGGAGGAAGCGCAGCAGGATCCGGGCACGGCGCTGCGGATTCCACTCCCCCCATTCCGGCTGCGCCGTGACCGCGTCGGCGATGGCCGCCTCGGTGTCGGCGCGGCCCGCGAGCGGGACCCGGGCCTGGACGGTGCCGGTGTTGGGGTCGTACACGTCGCCGAAGAGACCGGATGTACCGGCGGTGTGTTTACCGCCGATGAAATGGGTGAGTTCACGGACCATGGTTGCCTGCTCTCGTCAGGTTGGGATCCGGGGACGGCACGGCAGATCGCCGGGAGCACGCGGACGGGCGTGCTGCCGGGAGGGCTGCCGTGGGACAGCGAACAGCGGCTCGCGGCCGCGGAGTTCTACGAGCGCGCGTCGAGTCGGGTGCGCTCCGCCGGATCACCAGGGTCGTGGGTGTGCGTACGGACCGGTGCCATGCGTGTCTGCTCCATCCTCGTGGAAAACACGGAACATTCCGCGGCCGGTATCCTGACTCCCGGATCCCCGCGTGCCGCCCGCCTTCCCGGCTGAAATCGCCAGTGGCGTGTGGATGGCAGCACACTCCCCGGTCACAGTGGCGGGACCGTGCCGGATTCACACCGGCTTCCCTGCACCGCGGACCTTGTGCCACGAAGATATAGTTGGACGTCCTAGTAAGTCCACCCCCCGCCCCGGCTGTGTCGCTCCAGGCGTCGGTTTCCGGCTGCTTCCCGGTCAGCGGGTACGGGGCACCTCGCGGCCGGGACCGCCGCAGCGTGCTGAGGCGTTGGCTGACCCTTTCGTACCCGAGGCCGTAGTGGGCAGTCAGCGGGTCATAGCCGTGTGGCCGTGCGGATCAGTCCGGCAAGGGCGAGGGAGCGGCTGTGCGCGGGCCAGGCGATGTGGGTGACGACGGGGGGTGCGTCGGTCAGGGGCACGGCCGTGTGCTCGGCCCATAGCCAGGCGCTGGCCGACTCGGGGAAGACGGCCACGGTGCGTCCGAGGGCGATCAGCTGGGCCAGCTGCGTCTGGTCGTGGATCTCGGGGCCCGGGCCGGGTGGGTACGTGCCGCGGCGGGACCAGCGGGCGAGCGGAAGACCGGGGATGTCGCTGACGTCCGCCAGGGACAGCGTCCTCTGCGCGGCGAGGGGATGTGAGGCGGGCAGGATCGCGATCTGTCCCTCGGCCATCAGTTCCTCGCTGTCGAACCCGGCGAGGGAATTGAACGGCGCGTGCATGAGCGCCACATCAGCGCGGCCGTCGCGCAGCATTTCTCCCTGCTCACATGTGCCGCTCGGCAGTACCTCGATCTCAGCGGCGTCGGGCTCGGCCGCGTAGGCGTCTAGGAGCTTGCGCATCAGCTCGTGGGACGCGCCGGCCTTCACTGCCAGTACCAGGCGGTTGCGGGGGCCGCCCGGACTGCCGGCGCCGCCGGCGCGACGGGTGCGGCGGGCGGCAGCGGTGGTCGCGTCGAGTGCTGCGCGGCCCTCGTGCAGCAGCGTCTCTCCGGCGCCGGTCAGGGAGACGCCGCGGCGGTTGCGTTCCAGCAGGGAGACGCCGAGGCGCCGTTCGAGCTGCTGGATCGCCCGGGACAGCGGTGGCTGGGCCATGCCGAGGCGCTCGGCGGCGCGGCCGAAGTGCAGTTCCTCTGCGACGGCCACGAAGTACCTCAGCTCACGGGTCTCCAGGGTGTCCATGGCCACAGCGTATCTCTGTGATACCTACCGGGTATGACAGGGCGCTGTGTCGGTATTGGATGCGCCGCCTGTCCGCGAGCGAACATCGACGGCATGAGCGAAACCATGAACAGACCTTCCGCGTCCCTGCCCGGTGGCACCTGGACCCTCGGCGATCTGACCGTCACCCGCTTCGGCTACGGCGCCATGCAGCTCGCCGGCCCCGGGGTCATGGGCCCTCCTGCCGACCGTGACGGCGCGCTCGCCGTCCTGCGCGAGGCCGCCGCCCTCGGGATCACCCATATCGACACCGCCGGCGCATACGGACCGCGCGTCACCAACCAGCTGATCCGTGAAGCGCTGCACCCCTGCCCCGAGTCACTGCACGTCGTGACCAAGGTCGGCGCGGTCCGCGATCAGCAGGGCGGCTGGATCCCTGCCCGGCAGCCCGAGGAGCTGCGCCGCGCCGTACGCGAGAACCTTGAGGACCTCGGCCTCGACTCGCTCGACGTGGTCAATCTCCGGCTCGGCGACGCCACGGGTCCCCGGCCCGGCTCGCTCGCCGAGCCCTTCGCGGCCCTCGTCGAACTCCAGCAGCAGGGCCTGATCCGGCACCTCGGAGTGAGCAACGCGACGGCGGAACAGGTCGCCGAGGCGCAGACGATCGCGCCGATCGTGTGCGTACAGAACATGTACAACCTCGCCTACCGTCAGGACGACGAGCTGATCGGCGAACTCGCCGCCAAGGGCATCGCCTACGTGCCTTTCTTCCCGCTCGGCGGCTTCACCCCACTGCAGTCCACGGCACTTTCCGCCGTGGCCACCCGGCTGGACGCGACACCGATGTCGGTCGCCCTGGCCTGGCTGCTGCGGCGGTCGCCGAACATCCTGCTCATTCCCGGCACCTCGTCGGTGGCGCACCTGCGCGAGAACGCAGCCGGTGCGGGACTCTCGCTCTCCGACGAGGAACTCGTGGAGTTGGACAAGATCGGCCACTAGGGCGCGTTTCGAAAGTAGCGCCGTCCGCCCCCCCGGGGGGGGGGGGGCGGGGCGCGGGGGGCGGGCCCCGCGGCGCGGGGGGGGGGGGGGAGGTGC
>NZ_JBHYWP010000023.1:55968-57090 GCF_042751845.1 Streptomyces sp. NPDC059398
CACACGGTGTTTTGCCCCACTCCCGCCCCTGGGGCCCCTTTACCAACGCCCCCCCCCCCCCCCCCGGGCGGGGGCCGACGGCGCCTGGCGCGTGCGATCGCAAGGCGGAGGATCGTCCTCGTACTGGACGTACTTGGACGACTCCGACAACGCGGCGAGCGTGCGTGCCAGGCGTCGTCGGCCAGGCGGGACTTTCGAAACACGTCCTAGCAGAGCGCGCAGCCCGGCCCCCGGCAAGACCGGGGGCAGTGGCGGATGACGTGATGCGGCCTGGTCAGCGGGACAGTACGCAGTCCCCGCACAGGGCCCCCGCGGCGCCGGGCGCGGCGCGGTAGATCAGGCAGCAGCTCCGCCGCCGGAACACTCCGTCGGGCCGCACGCTGCTCGCGTCGCGCAGTGGGGGCCGCGCCAGAAGCAGTGAGCTGATGGCGCGGGTCCGTGCGGTGAGGTTTGGGCGGCTTGCCGTGATCATGGTCGCGGCTCCGTTGACGGCCGATGCGGTGTTGCCCCAGAGGATGTGCGGGGAGACCGAGAACTCGGCCATCGCATGGGCGAGTTCGCTCAGGGGGCCGTCCACCAGACGACTGCCCAGCTCGGCGGCGAGCCGGGCCGGCGGCGCGGCTGAAGAGAGTTCGCCGGTGAGGGCCCCGACGGCAGAAGCCCCGTCAGTCACCGCCCCCTCGACAAAAGCCCTTTCGGTGAAAGCATCGGCGGGCAGCGACAAGGGGACCGGGCCGCCGGTCACAGGCTGCCATCGGAGGTCCGCGAGGCCGGGGGCGGGCACCAGCCCGTACAGCACGGCGGCGGCCAGTGCCGGTGACACCAGCCGGGCAGCCAGCCCCAGATGGGCGACGGATGCCGCGACCCGGGTCTCGACCGCCTCGGGCGGCTGCCCGCCTGCCGCGGCGAGCCACTCCCGTACGCCTGTCACCCGGGCTTCGAGCAGTGGGCCGGTGATCCGCCGCCAGGGCCCGGGGGGTTCCGTACCTGGCGGATGGGTCCGGACGCCGAAGAACGGGCCGAGGGGGGGGGGGGGGAGACGAGAGAGCGCGCGCGCGGCGGGGGGGGGGGCGAGGGCGCGGTGGGAGGGGAGGGAGGGGCGGGGGGGGGGGGGTCTGGCGC
>NZ_JBHYWP010000023.1:57100-81128 GCF_042751845.1 Streptomyces sp. NPDC059398
CTACCCCCGGCCCGCGGGCGCCAAGCCGCTCCACGCGCGCCCTCGCCGTGGGTGGACCGCTCATGCCGGAACGGTGTCCGGCTCCTGCGAGGGGGCGGCGGCATCCGGTCGCATGGGCCGGAGCAGGCGCTCGGCCAGCGGGGCGAAGACCAGGCCGATGGCCGTCCAGAGGATGAGCTGGGCCGCGACCGAGTAGAAGCGGAAGTCGAACAGCACATCGGCCGGGAAGCCCGGGTAGACGATGTGGCCCTTCGGGTCGGTCAGCGGCAGCGGGGTCTCGGTGGCGTGATGGCCGAAGTTCTCCTTGTTGGACGCGAGATGGCCGAGCTGCGGCAGGAGCAGCATGACGATCCCGATCGCGACCACGAATGCGGCGCCGGCGAGGAGGGAGGCGTTCCAGTTGCCGAAGCGCGGCTGGAGTCGTCGGCCGAGCCACACCGCTCCCGCCAGGAAGGCCACGGAGCACACGACCATGATCAGATACAGGGCGCTGCGCTGCTGGATGGTGTCCTCGTGGCCGATCGCGGGCGGGTTGGCCGGGTACTTCAGGAACGGCACCAGATACATGCCGAGGAACCCGCCGGCGGCGACGAGCAGCGCCAGGGAGCGGGCCCGCAGACCGCCGGTGCGGCCCAGGCAGACGGTGTAGGCGACGGCGAACAGGGCGCCCATCGCCATACCGAAGAAGACGATGCCGACGCCGATGCCGAGGTTGGCCTGGATGGTGCGGCTGAACAGTTCGGGGCCGCCCGCCTCCGGTATCAGGCCGGCTGCCTTGTCGAGGGCGGCCTGGGCGGCATCGCGGCCGCTCTCGTAGTCGATGGCCTTGGATATCTGCGGCTCGGCGAAGATCCGCGCGAAGACGAAGGCGAGCAGGCCCGCGACTGCGCCGGCGAGAACGCCGCGCAGTATGAGCTTCTTTTCCATGTCGAGTTGTCCGTACGTCCAGATGCGGCGGAGGGTCAGTGGCAGGGAAAGCCGAGGAAGTGGCGGCCGTCGTGGACGAACTCGTGAATGTGCATGTCGTTGCCGAACACCGACACGGCCCCCTGGTCGACGCCGATGAAGTAGTAGACGGCCAGCGCGATCAGCGCGGTACCGACCAGCCAGAGAACGGACTTGGAGATCGGCAGGACAACCGGTGTGGCCACCGGACGGGATGTGGAAACGCTGCTCAAGGTGAGCCCTCCTTCTGGGATCGTGCGTCCCTTGCGTATGCGGGCGGAGTGAGGGCTCAGTGTCTGACTTGCCGGCCACCTTCCGGTGGCGTGGCTCACAGTGGCGCGACCGTGCTGGAATCTCACCAGCTTCCTTATGCCATCACTACACGCGCAGCGTACGGATCGCTTCTCCAGGCGGTCAATCAAGCCCATGCCAAATCCGGAGCAGGGCTGGGTGGAGCTCTGGAGGCCGGCCCCCGCGCCGTTGCGGTGACGGGCCGGCGGCGTACCTTATTGCATATACTTTGCAACTGCGTTCCGTATGCGAAAGAGGTTGTCGTGGGTTCTCCGGTGGTGCTCGGGATCGAGTCGTCGTGTGACGAAACGGGCGCCGGTCTGGTGCGGGACGGGCGATTGCTGGGGCATGCGGTGGCGTCGAGCATGGACGAGCACGCCCGCTTCGGCGGAGTGGTCCCGGAGATCGCCGCACGGGCACACGTCCACTCGTTCGTTCCCGTCGTGCGGGAGGCGCTGGAGCGGGCCGGGCTGCGGATGTCGGACATCGGTGCGGTGGCGGTCACCACGGGACCAGGTCTCTCGGGGGCGTTGCAGGTGGGTCTGGCCGGGGCGAAGACCCTGGCCTTCTCCCTGGGGGTGCCGTTGCACGGCGTGCACCATCTGGCCGGTCACGTCGCGGCCGACACACTGGAGCACGGGCCGTTGCCGGACCCGTGCATGGTGCTGATCGTGTCGGGCGGGCACACGTCCCTGCTTCTCGTACGGGACCTCGCGCGGGATCCGATCGAGCACCTGGGCGACACCATCGACGACGCCGCCGGGGAGTGCTTCGACAAGGTGGCCAGGGTGTTCGGACTGCCGTACCCGGGCGGGCCCGCCATCGACCGCACCGCGCGGGAGGGCGATCCGCGTGCCGTGGCGTTCCCCCGGCCGCTGAGCGGTCCGCGTGACGCGCGCTACGACTTCTCCTTCTCGGGGCTGAAGACCTCGGCCGCCCGCTGGGCCGAGCGGCACCGGTTGCAAGGCGAAGAGCTGCCGCTCGCCGACGGGGCGGCTTCGCTCCAGGAGGCCGTGGCCGATGTGCTGACGCGCAAGGCGGTGGCGGCCTGCCGCGAGCACGGGGTGGGAACACTCGTCGTGGTGGGCGGGGTGGCCGCCAACTCGCGGGTGCGGGCGCTGGCCGAGGAGCGCTGCCGGGCCGCCGGGATCGTGCTGCGGGTACCCCCACTGAAGCTGTGCACCGACAACGGCGCGATGGTCGCCGCCGTCGGTGATCTCCTGGTCCGGGCGGGGGCCGGACCGGCCCCGCTCGATGTCTCGGTCGATCCGTCCGCGCCGCTGGAGTACGCGGCCCTGCACCCCGTCTCCCGTACCGGTGCGAGAGCGGCGTGAACGCCACCGCACACGGCCGCCGGGCGGCGCGGGGGCCGGGATGTCGGTGAACTCGCCGTGCCGGGTCCGGCGCGCGGCGGCGGCATCGGGGCCGCGCTCCTCGACACTGTGACCGTGGACGCGCCCGGGGAACCCTGCCGCCTGCCGACTTCCCCGCGCACCGAAACAACTCTGGCCTGCCACCGGCGCCTTGGGCGGGTGCGGGCCACCCGTCCGGCGTCCGAAGGATCCGGAGGCGCGGCATTCTCCGGCCCCCGGCATCCAGACCAGCGCGGCCGTTCCCCCTTCCTGTCCGGCCCCCTTCCTGTCCGACCGATCCACCGGAGCACTGAACTTTGCGTACCGCCGACATCCGCAGCAGATTCCTCGACTACTTCGCCGAACGCGGCCACACGGTCGTCCCGAGCGCGCCGCTGCCCACCCCTGACCCGACGCTGCTGTTCGTCAACGCCGGCATGGTGCCTTTCAAGCCGTACCTGACGGGCGAGGCGGCCGCGCCGTGGGAGCGGGCCACCAGCGTGCAGAAGTGCGTACGGACCCTGGACATCGAGGAGGTCGGCCGCACCACCCGGCACGGCTCCTTCTTCCAGATGAACGGCAACTTCTCCCTCGGGGACTATTTCAAGGAGGAGGCCATCGCCTACGCCTGGGAGCTGTCCACGAACGCACGGGACGGCGGCGGCTACGGCCTGGATCCGGAGAAGATCTGGGTCACGGTCCACCACTCCGACTCCGAAGCGCGCGCCCTGTGGCGGCGGATCGCGGGGCTGCCCGACGAGCGGATCGTGGCCCGCGGGGACGAGGACAACTTCTGGTCGATGGGCGTACCCGGCCCCTGCGGTCCCTGCTCCGAGCTGTACTACGACCGGGGACCCGCACTGGGCCGCGAGGGCGGCCCGGCCGTCGACGAGGACCGGTACATGGAGTTCTGGAACCTCGTCTTCATGCAGTACGAACGCGGCGAGGGCCCCGGCAAGTCCGGCTACCCGATCCTCGGCGAGCTGCCGCGCCGCAATATCGACACCGGCATGGGCCTGGAGCGCATGGCCACCCTCCTCCAGGGCAAGGACAACCTCTACGAGATCGACGAGACGCGCCCGGTCCTCGACCGGGCCGCGCTGCTGGCCGGTGTCCGGTACGGGGCGGACAAGGAGACCGACGTACGGCTGCGCGTGGTGGCCGACCACGTCCGCACCGCGCTGATGCTCCTCGCCGACGGCACCGCTCCCGGCAACGAGGGCCGCGGCTACGTGCTGCGCCGCATCGTGCGCCGCGCGGTGCGCTCCATGCGCCAGCTCGGCCACCAGGATCCGGCCCTGCCCGAGCTCCTCCCGGTGGCCCGGGACTGCATGGCGCCCAGCTATCCCGAGGTGGCCGAGGCCTATGCGCGGATCAGCGACCAGGCGTACGGCGAGGAGGACGCTTTCCGTACCACCCTCAAGCAGGGCACCACCGTGCTCGACACCGCCGTGGCCAAGGTGAGGGCGGAAGGTGGGCGCACGCTGCCGGGCGCGCAGGCGTTCCTGCTGCACGACACCTACGGCTTCCCCGTCGACCTCACGCTGGAGATGGCGGCCGAGCAGGGCGTCGAAGTCGACCGTGCGGGCTTCACCGCTCTGATGAACGAGCAGCGCGAACGGGCCCGCGCCGACGCCCGGGCCCGTAAGTCCGTTGGCACCGCCGACACTTCGGCGCTGCGCTCCCTGCTGGACGCGCACGGGCCCACCGACTGGCGGGCCTGGTCCACCCTGACCACCGAGTCGCGGGTGCTGGGCATCCTGGGTGCCACCGGTCCGGTCCCCGTTGTCCGCGAGGGCGAGATCGCCACCGTGGTCCTGGACCGTTCGCCCTTCTATGCCGAGTCCGGTGGTCAGGAGAGCGATGCCGGCCGGATCTCGGGAGCCTCCGCCGAGGCCGAGGTCCTGGACGTACAGCGTCCGCTGCCCGGACTGATCGCCCACCAGGTACGGGTCACCGCAGGGGAGTTGACGGCGGGCGACGACGTGGTCGCCGCTGTCGACGCCGAATGGCGGCTAGGAGCCCGCCAGGCGCACTCCGGCACCCACGTCCTGCACGCGGCCCTGCGCGAGACCCTGGGCCCCACGGCCCTCCAGGCAGGCTCGTACAACCGGCCCGGCTATCTGCGCCTGGACTTCCCCTGGCGCGGCGGCCTCTCCACCGGCGTCCGCGGCGAGATCGAGGAGGCTGCCAACCGGGCCCTGCGCATGGACCTACCGGTCGGGGTCGAGTGGATGACGCTCGCCGAGGCCAAGGAGCGGGGCGCGCTGGCCCTCTTCGACGAGACGTACGGGGAGAAGGTGCGCGTCGTCGAGATCGGCGGGGCCTGGTCACGCGAACTGTGCGGCGGCACCCACGTCGAGCACGCGTCCCAGATCGGCACCGTCGCCCTGACCGGGGAATCCTCCGTCGGCGCCGGGATGCGGCGGCTGGAGGCGGCCGTGGGTATCGAGGGCTTCGGCTACCTGGCCCGCGAACGGGACCTGGTCTCCCTGATCGCCGGGCAGCTCGGCGCGCCGCGCGCGGAGCTGCCCGAGAGGATCGCCGGCCTCCTGGACCGGCTGCGGACAGCCGACCGCGAGAACACCCGGCTCAAGGCGCAGGGCACCGCGGCGAGGGCCGCGGAACTGGCCGCCGCCGGGGTGGACGCCAACGGCACCCTCGTCGCCACCGCCAGGGTGACCGGCACACCCGGCGACGCACGCGCCCTGGCTCTGGCCGTACGCGACCGCCTCCCGGCGAACCGCCCCGGCGCCGCTGCGGTCGCCACACAGGACGGCGCCCTGGTACTCGCACTCAACCACGCCGCCACCGAAGCAGGGCAGAACGCATCCACCCTGGTCAAGCGGGTACTTGACGGCCGCGGTGGCGGCTCCCCCGAGATCGCCCAGGGCGGTGGGCTTCCGGGTGAGCGGCTTGACCGCGTGCTGGCCGATCTGCCCGGGATCATCAGCGGTGGCTGACGGCGGGACCGGGGGTGCACAGGGATCTCCGGTGTGGTGGTGCGCTCCTTGACAGCCCCGTCACACCGGAGATCTCGCATTGTCCAGGTCCCCGTACCCACACGCTCGCGGTCCGTACGTCCGGCCGGCATCAGGACCTCGCGGCGGCCGGTGGCCCGGGGCGGTCCCGGAAGGGCTCCCCCGGCCGATAGCAGCACCGGGCCGCGATCGAGCAACGCCCCCAGGACCGGCCGCGCACCCGCACCATCGGCGTGTGCCCGTGCCGGCCTCGGGAGCGCGGCCCATGTCAGTGGGTGCCCGTGTCAGTGGGTGAAGGTGAACCAGTTGAGGTTGACGAAGTCCGAAGTACTTCCGGAGAAGACCAGGTAGACGTCGTGGACCCCGGTCGCGGGCGCGACGATGTTGGCGGGGACCGTCTGCCAGGCCTGCCAGCCGCCGTTGTTGGCGAAGTCGATCTCGGCGATCTTCGTGCCGGTGGTGCTGCCCAGTCGCACCTGGATCGCGCCGCTCACGCCGGCGGCGGCGCCCGAGGCGATACGGGCCCGGAACTGCCCGGGTGAGGCCGAACCGAAGTCCAGCGATGAGAACTTCAGCCAGTCGCCGTTGGCCAGATAGCCGACGTCCTGGCCGCCGCCGGAGTCGGAACAGCTCTCCGTGGTGGTGCCGCTCTGGGACGCGTAGGACTCGGCCTGGATGGTGGTGTAGGCGCTGGTGCCCGTGCCCCCCGGACCCGATCCGGCGCCCGCTCCCAGGGAGATGGTCCACGAGGTGGGGGCGTTGTCCTGGATGTGGCCGTCGACGGGGGCGGAGCCGGTGGGGCCGACGTCGTCGTACGGGAAGGCGTAGCCGATGCTCGCGTACTGGTGGACGAGCCGGGCGTAGTGATTGGTGACGGGGTCCGTGTAGTACTGCGACGGGGCCACCCCGTCGGGCTGGTTGTTCCCGCCGGAGACCAGGAGGCTGCTGCGGTTGAGCGCGGCGGAGAGGCGGGCCGCGATCGCGCCGCGCGCGTCGCCACCGGAGTTGTAGAGCGGTCCGGAGGCGCAGCCGAAGATGTCGGTGGCGCTGGGCTTGGTGAACGGGACGCCGTTGGTGTTCAGTCCGGAGAAGACGATGGCGCCACCGGAGACGGTGCCGGTGTACGAACCGATGCTGCCCTGGCCGTTCACCTTGAGAGAGGTGGACGCGTACCGGGTCCACACTCGGTTGAGGTAGTCGTCCCAGTAGTTGCCGAAGTCCACCGGGGAGTGCGAGGGCGCCATGACCCGCAGCACTCCGCCGGAGGAGTCGCTGACCACCAGCCTGTCCCAGGGCGCGCCGTCGGCCGCGTGCTGGGCTTTCAGGCCGGAGGCGATGGAGGCGAGGGCGCCGCTGGGCAGCGGGCTGACCGTCTGGTTGCCGCCGCTACCGGTACTGGACATGGAGACCGGCAGCGCGACCATGTCGACGTAGGAGATGTTGGCGTAGAGGTTGGCGCTGTTGAAGGTGAACTCGCAGAAGGTCCAGTTCGTCGCCCAGTTCGGGTCGGAGCTCACCAGTGCCGGCTGGACCACGCCGGGTACCGTGCCCGGGTTGACGAAGAACTTGAGCTTCTGGCCGACCGAGAACCAGACCCGGCCTCCGATGATGTAGTCGTTCAGGGGCACCGTGGTCGCAGCCGACCCCGAGGCACCCAGCGTGATGGAGTAGTCGGCGATCGGGGTGACCGGGGATGAGGGGTTCGGCAGCCGGTTGACGGTGCCGTTCGCGGAGACGAAGACCGGCCAGCCGCTGCTGTCCGTACCGGAGATGTACGCGTACACCGTGTTACTGCCGGAGTTGTTCCGGAGCGACACCGGGAGCGAGGCGCCCGCTGCCGCCGCCCTGGAGACGAACGGCGACAGTGGGGAGAGGACGGTAGCGGCGGCGGTCGCGCCGGCCGCGTTGAGGAAGGTACGTCGTGAGACCACTGGCCCTCCCGAGGCATGACGGCCCATCAGGAACGTCATAGGTGGGGGTGTTGCCGTGATGCGACCGTGACAGTATTGGATTGGACCAATAGGGGTCAAGAGATGTGCGGGATCAGTCCGGGTCGGTGTCCCTGTCCGGGTCGGTGTCCCTGTTCTGCCGATAGCCACCTGCGGCCCCCGGAAGGCACGCATCACAGCAATCTCCACGACAACCGCCCAGGACCAAGGGCGGGTACCGTGCGCGGGCAGCGGCCGCAGTGTCAGCCGGCACTCCCACAGGCACCCGGCCAGGGTGGAGCTGAGGCAGCCCACGGCGCGCAGCTGGTCGTGGTCGCGGGTCATGCCGGCGACCATGCCGATGCGATGGACGCGCCGCCCGCGGGCGGGGATGCAGCCCCACTCGAAGTCCTCGGCGGTGTCCCGTGGAGTGGGGGGGCCTGCCCGCACGATGGGGCAGGTCATCCGAACCGGCTTTTCCTGTAGGGGAGTTGAGAAGGATGTCACTGTGCCCAGGCCTTGTCCGGAAGAGCGAAGACCCTCGTCACCACCCGGTGTGACCAAGCCCGCTACTTGGCACAGGGGAACGTTCGTGACCTGCGCTGACGCCAAGTAGCTCCAGCAATTGGCGGTACGGAATCCGAGAGATAGTTGGCACATTGGTACACCGCAGGTCAGGGGGTGTTCCGCCGGGAGCACGAGGCCCGCTTCCCCTTGCGTCCGGAGACCCCTGCGTGCGTCCGACGGAGTTCAGATCCCGCCACACCTTCTCTGCTGATGAGCCGTATGGTGATGCATCCAGAGCACTACGTCGCAGACCCGAAGCGCACTGACTGTCGCGGGAAGATTGGCGGCCTGCCGCAGGGCAATCAGTTCTAGGTGCAGCGCATGGTTGTCGGCGTGCAGGGCGCCATGCAAGTCGAGCCAGAACGACTTCGGCCGGCCGAGGATGCAGCGAACAACCTGGTCGTAGACGGGCAGCAGTCGCGGCCGCTTCCGGGCGAGGAGCTTGCCAGCCGTCACCCATCCGATTCCGGGCTGATCAATGAGAACGCGCCAGGCAGTATGCGCGGGCGACCCTTCGGTCAAATCGGCGGCTTCGGCCTCGACCATGTCGAGGCCGGATGGCACACCCCTCAGCAGTTTGGACAAGCGGAGACCCAGTTCGCCCTCGAGAAGGTCCAGGGCGGCCTCCGCAGGAATCCTGACGGACAGGGTCTGCACAGCTATCAAGTCATCGGCGGTCAGTACGTTCGCAACCGGCTCACGATCTCCTCCGCCGGCCAGATGCTCGAAACGACTACCGGTGAACGGCACTGCTTCATGGAAATGACTGGTGCCGAAGTAGCGCTGGAGATTGGGCACAGCCTGATCGGAGGCGATGAGGCTGCTGAGTCGGCGAGTGAGCGGCGATTGACTCAACGCCGCAACCAGACGGCGAAGGCGTCGACGAGGCCAGCGTAGAACCGCTCGTCGGGCACCGATCCGGGGTTCTTGCTCGCGTCGTAGAAGGCGACGTTGGTGAAGGTGGCGGAGGTGGACGCGTTGAGGTTCTTGTAGAACCCGAGCTTGCCGCGTCCGAATCCGACGAACAGCCAGAACACTCCCAGTGATGCGGTGTTCTGCAGCATGGAGCGCACCTCAGCCTTGTCCCAGGGCTCATCGCCAACCTGGGTCACGATGAAGGCGGGATCAGTGGCTCCGGATTCCTGATAGTGCTGTACCGCGCGACGCATCGCCTCGGCGACGTTGCCCCATCCCCAGTCGACCTGGGTGTGCAACTGCCCAATACGACCACGGTAGTTGTCCAGCCGGATCTCTTCCAAGAACGGCTGTTCGCCGCTGGAGAAGATCACTGGCACCGTGCCGTCGTCGTCGAGGTTGGCCGACATCGCCAGAACGCGTTCGGCGAAGGCCTGCACCGCGAACGACTCGTACAGCTCCTCCATATGCCAGTCGTGGTCCAGGATCAGGTAGACCGCGGCCCGCCGGTCCGAGATGTTCCGGTCCGTGAGGGCCTTGCCGGCCTGGCGTGCCGGAGACAGCAGTCCGGGGGCCAGCTGTTGGACCTTCGACAGATCCACCGCAGGCCCCCCGGGGCGTGAGTGCCGATGTCCTTGTGCAGGGAGGGGCGCGGGGGTGGAGGCCGTCGGCTCGGATTCGACATCGACGCCGTAGTCGGTCGCGAGACCTGCCAGGCCCGAGGCGTAGCCCTGGCCCACAGCACGGACCTTCCAATCGGTATTTCGTCGGTAGAGCTCCGCCAGAACCACGACCGTCTCCCCGGATGTGAAGTCCGGCGCGGTGAACGACAGAACGGACGAGTTCGGCTGGGTGATGGTCAATGACGGTGCGCGGGTGAAGACGGCACCTGGCTGCAGCGGGTCGGCGCTCGCCACGACAACCATTCGGTCAACGTCAGCTGGGACGCGCGCGAGGTCGGCGGTGACTGCGGACCCGGCGATTGATACGCCGTCTTGGACTGGGTGGTTATAGAAGACCAAATCGTCATCGCTACGGACTCTGCCGTCCGCTCCCAGCAGCAGTGCCGAGACATCCGAAGCAACACCTCGAACGGACACGTCCAACACCACGGGGGCCGGCTTCAGCCCCGCGTTCTCGCCTTTTCGTAACGACGTCGTGTGCATCATCGCCCCCTTGATCGCCGAGAGAGTAACGCTAGACCCCTCCTGCGCAACCGTCCCGCGTTTGGACGAGATTCGCCCCTGTTGACGCCTACGCTCACTGCCCGCCCACTGGGCTGCAAACTCCCTCACGAGCGGATGTTCCCCGCATGCACTGCCGAAGCATGTGTAAGTGCCACACTGTGCCCTCGGGGAAAGGGGTGGAACATGGGATTTGGTTTCCGTGTCGGTGTGCCGGGGCTGAGTGTGCGGGTCTCTACGCGTGGCGTGCGGACCTCTGTCGGTCCGCGTGCGGCACGACTCAGTGTGGGGAGCGGCGGCGCCAGAGTCTCGACGGGGTTTGGCCCCTTCTACGCGTCGAGCTCTCTACGCGGCAGTAGCCGACGGACGACCACTCGGCGTACCACCCGGTCTCGATCGGTCGCCCCTTCGGCCGCACAGCTCGAACGCACACGTCGTCAGGCCGAAAGGGCACAACAGCAGGCAGCACGCGACGCCGCCATCGCTCAGCTGCAGGAGCTGAGACGACAAATGACCAGCATGCATCTGCAATCCTTCGCCGCCGCGCAACCACCCCAGATCTCGACCACCCCGCCGCTAGGGCTTCCTTGGGCACTCGCCGAGGCCCAGGCCTTTCATCTCCAAGGCGTGGGCAGGCTGGCGCGCGCCGAGCGCGCTGCGGCAAAGCAGCGCGCTCAACAAGACGCTTCCGCCTACCTAGCCGAAGAAACAGCACGCCTCCACGCTGTCCGCGCGCAGTTGGTCACCGAGGCCGACCAGTGGTGGCACGCACTGCTCTCCAACGACGAGGCCACCGTCTGCGAGGCAGTGAACACCGCCTTCTCCGACAACCCGGCCGCCGGCTGCGCTGTCGGCGTGGACGGCGCGGTTCTGTCGGTCGTCATGCGGCAGCAAGACCTCGACACGATGCCCACCCAGACCGCGGGCCTGACACCCAGCGGGCGTCCGACTCTGAAGAACCTCACCAAACGCGACCGCACCCTGTGGTGGCTGACAGCCATGGGCTCCAACATCGTCGCCACTCTCAAAGAGGGTTTCGCAACCGCCCCCGCGATCACAGCCATCGACCTGGCCGTCATGACTCGCCTTCCTGATACGCAGCGACTCGGCTTCGTCGCCTACGGCAGGTGGACACGCCACGCCATCGAATCCACCCCCTGGCGGGATGCCGAGGACGCCCTGCGCTTCCTGGACATCGGGCAAGACGTCGCCTGCTCCGTCACCACCACGTCCTCCGGCAATCTCTCCAGCACGATCAAGCCGCTCAGCGCTACCCGTGTCCCCGGCCTCCAAGACCTGCTGGACCACGCGCAGGACGACCCCGATCCCGACGAACCGTCGCTCGCCGACCTGGACATCACCCTCGGCTCCAACGCGCCTCCGGACCACCGGACCCCGCTCGGCGACCCGTACCAGATCAGACCGTTCGCCGAGTGGAAGCAAATCACCGTCCCGCCGGCACATCCCGCGCCCGCTGGGCCGAGCGCGCCCACCGTGCTCATCCCCGGCCAGACCCTCGTCCTGCCCGAAGAAGCATGGCAGGGACTACGCGCCTCCTTCAGCTTCGCCGGTGCCGACGCCGACCTCACCCTGTTCCTCCTCGACAGCAACGGCCTGGTCTCAGGAGACGAGGACTTCGTCTTCTACAACCAGCCCTCCGCTGCCGACGGTTGCGCCCGTCTGCTCGGCAAACAACAGGAGGGACCCCGCACCGTCGAACACGCCACCGTCCATCTCTCCGCCCTGCCCGAGCGAGTCCAGCATGTCGCGGTCGCCATCAACATGGACGTCGACACCGGCCTGACCTGCGGATCCCTCACGGCGGCAAACTTCAACCTGGACTGCGCGAACGGCACCACCTGGACCTTCAGGCCTCCCGCCGACCCGTCCACCCGGGCCATGGTCATCGCCGAGCTCTACCGACACAACGCCAACAGCCAGCCAGTATGGAAGCTTCGAGCCCTCGGCCAGGGATGGGCAGACGGCCTCGATGGCCTGGCCCGCGCTTATGGAGTCGACGTCGAGTAGGCGGACAGGGAGCGGCCTTCTCGTGTATGCCCTCCATCAGCCTGCCCCACGGCTTCCCGAAGTGGAATACCGTCTATGGCTACTTCGCCCACTGGCAGCTAGACGGAATCTTCGAGCATCTCACCGGGGTGCTCCGGCACCTGGTTCCTGACCAGTGGTCCCACTCCGAAGCAGGCGATTTAGTTGACACATCGGTGCACGCTGGCGGGCTAGCGCCGTGCCCCGTGCCGAAGGCTTGCACACTCGATGCGGGCTGGAGAGGGGCCGGGACTGCAACTCCGCCTCGCTCCGACCTGTTTTACACAGAACCAGGCTGCGAGAGGGACGTCTCCGTCAGCGTCTGGGAAATTGACCGTTGAACAGCAGGTTCAAATACTCGAAAGCGGAGTAGGTACTACCTGCCTGCTCAGCATCGACGGCCTTTCGAGCCCGCGTCGCCGCAGTGTGCAGATTCGACAAGGTGCTCGTCCGTGGCGCCGCGCCGGAGCACACTGAGAACCGGCTGGCCTTCCCCTTGGGGTCGTTCATGTCCGCCAGCTGGATCTTGTCCAGCCATTCGAAGTAACCACAGAGGTAGGCAAGAGATCGGAGGGACGTCTGCACCTCCATGTACTGCGCTGCGCGCATCTCCAGATAGAAGGAGGAGACTGGCACCGCGTTGAAGTACTTCCAGGCTTTGGCGTCTCGCTCGCTCTGCAGAGGTGTCAGCCGTTCCAGGAAGATGTCGAAGCCCTGGGATACCGAGAGTGCCATCGCGTCTTCTACCGTCCCGTCGGTAGTGCCGTCTCGTCAACGGCATAGGTCTGTCCACCACTGTCGATGTTGCGGCGGGCCTTCTTGTAGGCGCGCCTGTTCGGCGGCTCGGCCGTCTTGTTCTGCTCATCCCGCCGTGCTGTGATCTCGGCCAGCACCTACCGCGCCTCCTCGATGCCGAAGTAGGGCAGGTCGACTTCCCTGGCCTGGCGAGCCGCCGTCTGAATCTCCAGATAGGCGTTGGCGGACGCGGCAGCCTGGTTCACTCGGTGCGAGGCGTTGACCGTGGTGAGGATGGCGCCGAAGCCGGACGCCACGAGGGCGATCACGCCGGCAGCCACCCGCCCTGTGGCCGAGACGAGAACGACGGTGCCCGAGATAGCCGCCAACCCGCTCGCCGGCAGGCCGAGCCAGAGGTTGATGCCGCGCCACTGCTTGGTCATCTCGAACTGCATCTGCCCGCTGTACAGAGCGCTTTCCTCAAGCCGACTCAACTCGGCCTCAATGGCGCTCCGGCGGGCTGCATCCGTCGTGCCGTCAGGTTCTGCCATGCGAACAAGGTACGAGTCAGCACTGACATTGGACGCCTGATGGAGGTCCTGGGGCAGACCGGCCAAAGCCAACTGCACCAGTTACATAACTCAGTTGAGCAACCGAAACTACCCCCGAAGGGAATCAGGAGGGCGTTGTGACGCCCTCCTGATGAGCTTGCGCCCCGCCGGTGCCATCCAGCCGCACACCGACATGTGTAGGCAGGTCGTTCGGGGTGGTGCTTCAGACGGCCAAGGCCACCAGAAAGCGGGAGACCATGTCATACGCAGCGACCGTGGCGACCGCTTCTACCGTTTCGGTCTCGCCGAACAGGCGCTTGAGCTCTTCGATGACGTGCGCGTCCACTTCGACCTGCTTCGTGGACTGGTCGGTCAGTGCGAGGAGGGCGAGCTCTTCTTCGTTGAAGACCGCGTCAGCCGCGCTGGGCTCCTTCAGGGCTTCGCACTTCTCTTCCGTACCGCCCGCTGCCAGGTAAGCCGGGTGGCGCACACACAACCCGCCTATCGCCGCACCCGGGGCATCCCCAGCCCGATCCACGAGATGATCTCCCGCTGGATCTCGTTGTTGCCGCCGCCGAAGGTGAAGATGACGGCCGAGCGGTACCCGCGCTCCAGTTCGCCGTGGAGCACCGCGCCCGCCGAGCCCTCCTTGAGGGGACCCGCCGCGCCGATGACCTCCATCAGCCAGGCGTAGGCGTCCCTGCGGGCCTCCGATCCGTACACCTTGACCGCTGACGCGTCCTGCGGGGTGAGCGTGCCGTTCTGTACGGCGTTGACCATCTGCCAGTTCAGCAGCTTCATCGCGTCGAGCCGGGTGTGGGTGCGGGCGAGGCGGCCGCGTACCCAGCCGAGGTCGATGACCCTGCGCCCGCCGTCGAGCTCCGTCTCGGCGGCCCACCGCTGGACGTTGTGCAGCGCCCGGATGGCCATGGTGCCGTGGGCGGCCAGGGTGACCCGCTCGTGGTTGAGCTGGTTGGTGATCAGCCGCCACCCCTTGTTCTCGTCGCCGACCCGGCGGGATGCGGGGACCCTGACGTTCTCGTAGTAGCTGGCGGTGGTGTCGTGCGAGGCCAGTGTGTTGATGAGGGTGCAGGAGTAGCCGGGGTCGTCGGTCGGGACCAGCAGCATGGTGATGCCTTTGTGCGCGGGGGCCGCCGGATCGGTGCGGACGGCGAGCCACACCCAGTCGGCGGTGTCCCCGTTGGTGGTCCAGATCTTCTGGCCGTTCACCGTGTAGTGCCCGGTGGTCTCGTCGCCTTCCCGCTCGGCGCGGGTCCTGAGCGCGGCGAGGTCGGTCCCGGCGTCGGGCTCGCTGTAGCCGATCGCGAAGTCGATCTCGCCCTTGAGGATCTTCGGCAGGAAGTACGACTTCTGCTCGTCGGTGCCGAACTGCATGATCGTCGGGCCGACCGTGTTGAGCGCCATCAGCGGCAGCGGCACACCGGCCTGCGCCGCCTCGTCGAAGAAGATGAACTGCTCCATCGGGGAGAGCCCGCGCCCGCCGTACTCCTCCGGCCAGCCGACCCCCAGCCAGCCGTCACCGCCCAGCCGGCGCACCGTCTCCCGGTAGAAGCGCTTCTGCGCCGCCGGGTCCGCGTACCGGGCGTACGCGTTGTCCGGTACCAGGTCGGCGAAGTACGCGCGCAGCTCGGTACGCAACTGCTGCTGTTCGGGGGTGTATTCGAGGTGCACGGCCCCTCCTCGGTGCGGCGGCTGATCGAGGGCACAGTAGAACGTGTTTCACTCTTTTGGAATGGCGAGGGACGTTCCTTCTTCCCCGTCCTGCCCTGCCGGAGGGCGGCCGCTGCGGTGCATGGGGGCGGCTGTGCCGGGCAGCCGATGCGACAGGGGGCTCCGGCCGTTGCACCCTGGAGCCAGGGTGCGGCGCGGGCCGCCCCTGACCGAGGCATCATCCGGACGAGGCAAGGAATGATTGTGAACGCGGTTCCCACCATCACCCTGAACAACGGCGTCCAGATCCCCCAGCTGGGCTTCGGTGTGTTCCAGATCGAGCCGTCCGACACCGTGGCGGCGACGCTGGCCGCGCTGGAGACCGGCTACCGGCACATCGACACCGCCGAGATGTACGGCAACGAGAAGGAGGTCGGCCAGGCGGTACGCGAATCGGGGCTGGACCGCGATGACGTCTTCGTCACCAGCAAGCTGAACAACGGCCACCACGCCCACGACGACGCACTCAAGGCTTTCGACCAGACGCTCGCCGATCTGCGTTTCGACTATCTGGACCTGTTCCTGATCCACTGGCCGCTGCCCGGTGTCGGCGACTTCGTCGAGACCTGGAGGGCCATGGAGGAGATCTACCGCTCGGGCCGCGCGAAGGCCATCGGGGTCTCCAACTTCCAGCCGCACCATCTGCGGCGGCTCCTCCAGGAGACCGAGATCGTCCCGGCGGTGAACCAGATCGAGGTCCACCCCTATCTGGCCCAGGACGAGCTCCGCGCGTTCGACGCCGGGCACCGGATCGCCACCGAGGCGTGGTCACCGATCGCCCAGGGCAGGGTCCTGGACGACCCGACGATCACCGGAATCGCCCGGCGGCTGGGCCGCACACCGGCCCAGGTCACGCTGCGCTGGCACATTCAGCGCAACGACATCGTGTTCCCCAAGTCCGTGACACGCTCGCGCGTCGAGGAGAACTTCGCCCTCTTCGACTTCGAGCTCACCGAGGCCGACATGGCCGCCATCACCGGCCTGGACCGCGGCGAGCGCACCGGCCCCGACCCGGACACCTTCAACCACGTGCCGTAGCCGGGATGGAACGGCCGGGCCCTGTGGGCAGCGGTCCCGGTGGTCGTGCGCCCCGTGTGCGGCCACCGGGGCCGGCCCGCCGCTCACAGCACCGGAGTCAGGACGACCTTTCCCGCGACCGTTCCCGACTCGGCAAGCCGCAGCGCTTCGGCCGCGCGGTCGAGCGGGATACGGGCCGCGACCGGCGCGGTGAGCGAGCCGTCGGCCAGCAGGTCCAGCACCTTGATCAGATCGGCCCGGGTGCGCGCCCGGAAGGCCGCGGCGCGCCGCTTGCCGGCCCAGATGTTGTAGAAGGTGGCACGACGGCGGTTGGGCAGCAGGTTCCAGAGAGCCAGCCGCCCGAAGAGCAGGAGTACGGGCAGCCTGGAGGATCCCGGCGTGTCACGGGTGGCGGCCGTCCCGTACGACACGAGGGTGCCGCCCGGCGCGAGCAGCCGGAACGAGTCGACGACGCCCGCACCGCCGACATGGTCGAAGACCGCGTCCACTCCCTGCGGGGCCGCGGCCCGCAGCCGGTCCCCCAGACCGGGCGCCCGGTAGTCGACAGGGACCACGCCCCGGGCCCGCAGCGCCTCGTGGTGGCGGGGCGATGCCGTACCGATCACCCGGGCCCCGGCGAGCAGGGCCAGCTGTACGAGCGTGGAGCCCACCCCGCCGTTCGCACCGTGCACCAGCACCGTCCCGCCGGCCCTGATCCGGGCGGCGCGGTGCAGCATCTGCCAGGCGGTGATCCCGTTGACGACCAGGGTCTCGGCCTCGGCCGGGTCGACGCCGGCGGGCACCGGGATCAGATCGGCGGCGGGGACCAGCATCCGGCCCGCCCAGCCCCCGGTCTTGAGCAGCGCGGCGAACCGGCGGCCGACCAGCCCGGCGTCCACGCCCGGCCCGGCTCCCACGACCGTGCCCACCACGTCGTAACCGGGCACGAAGGGGAAGGCCGGCTGGTCGAAGTACTTGCCGCGGCGCATCTGCTGCTCGGCGAACGAGACGCCGGTGGCCTCCATCTCCAGCAGCACCTCACCCGGCCCGGCCACAGGCTCCGGCCGGGCCCGCACCTCCAGACCCTCCGGCTCGACGATGCCCGGCAGAACGACCTCGGTGACCGTACGGCTCTTGAGGGGGCGGGGGTTCTCGGTGTCCGTCATCACGCCACTGCCTTTCGTCATTGCCTCATCCGTTCGTTATAGGCTCTAACTGAAGAGTGAAGCTGTTACAATCGATTGTCAAGCGCCGCACGGAAGGACCCCGCATGAGCGAAGAGAGCACACCCCCTACGCCACTCGGCCGACGTGCACGCCTGCGGGAGCAGACCAGACGGGAGGCCAAGGACATCGCCCTGGAGCAGCTGGCCAGTACGGGCCCGGCCGGGATCTCGGTCAACGCGATCGCGAAGGCGATGGGCATGACGGGCCCCGCGCTCTACCGCTACTTCGCCAGCCGCGACGAACTCCTCACCGCGCTGATCGCCGACGCCTACACCGATCTCGCGCAGGCGCTGGCATCCGCCGGTGGCGCCGAAGGGGACAGGGACGGGGACGACCTGGAGGGAAGCGCCGGAATGGCCCCCACAGGAAGCGCCGGGGCCGGTGGGGCCGGGAGCGCCCGGGGAGCGCGGCTGCGCCGGTTCGCGTACGCCTGGCGCGGCTGGGCGAAGGAGCACCCGGACCGCTATCTGCTGATCTACGGGACCCCGGTGCCCGGCTACAGCGCTCCGGAGGAGACCAGGGTCATCGCGGACGGGATGCTGCGGAGTGCGGTGGCCGCCTGCGCGGAGCTGGGGCCCGCGGACACGGCGGAGGACCGGGCGCTGCGGGCCTGGACCCGGGTGCACGGCCTGGTCGGCCTGGAGGTCGCGGGGCACTTCGAGGGCATGGCCTTCGACGTGGACCGGCTCTTCGCGGAGGAGGTCGAGAGCCTCATCCGGTGAACCGCGCCTGACCGGGCAGGGGGCCGGCCCCCCCGGGCCCCCCCGGGAGGGGGGGGGCCCCCGGTACCCGGGCCGCCCCCGGGGGGCCCCCCGCGGGCCCCCCGACCCGCCCTGGGGCCCCACTGACCCGCGCCGACCGCGATCGGACCGCGCCGGGCCCACCGACCGCGCCTTCCGGACCGGTTCCGTTTACGGGCAACGTGCCTCATCAGCAGGGCAGTTGCTCAGTCACCGCTGCCGGACGGCTGGAACTCGCACCAGACGGCCTTGCCGTCCCCGCGCGGTTCGACGCCCCAGCGCACCGACACCGCGTCGATCATCATCAGGCCGCGCCCCGAGGTCGCCGCTTCACCGGGGGTGCGGCGCCGCGGCCAGGCGCTGGACCGGTCCTTGACCCAGAGTCTGATCCGCCGCACCGGTTCGGGCAGCACTTCGAGGGTGAGGACGGCGCCGCCCTCCGTGTGGAGCAGCACATTCACCAGCAGCTCCCCAGCGGCGAGTTCCACATCGTCCACCAGCTCTTCGAGCCCCCATGCCTCCAGCGCGCCCCGCAGAACGGCGCGGGCCTCCGCGAGCCCTTCCGGGTCGGCCTGGTGGATGTACTGATGGATACGGGGTGCCTGTGGGGTGCCGGGGTCCGGCGCCCTGCGCAGCACCAGCAGGGCGACGTCGTCGCTGGTGCCCCAGCGCTCCCAGAGCCGGGCGGCCATGTCGTCGGCGAGCGCCTCCGCCGCCTCGGGGCCCCGGCGCACCGCTTCGGCGAGCGCCTCCATCCCGACGCCGATGTCCGTACCGGGCTCCTCGACCAGACCGTCGGTGCAGAGCAGGAGGGTCTCCCCCGGCACCAGGTCGAGCCGGGTCTCGGGGTACTCCTCCTGCCCGAACTCCGTGCCCAGGCCCAGCGGGAGGCCGCCGCGCACGTCCGGCCAGCCGACCCGCCCGTCGGTGTGGCGGATCAGCGGCCCCAGATGCCCCGCGCGGACCGCCCTGACCGCGCCCGAGGCCAGATCGACCTGGGCGTAGGTGCAGGTGGCGAAGCGTTCGGTGTCCAGCTCCGCGAGGAAACGGGAGGCCCGCGCCAGCACCGTGCCCGGGGAGTGGCCCTCGCTCGCGTACGCCCGCAGTGCGATGCGGAGCTGGCCCATGATGGCCGACGCGTGGGTGTCATGGCCCTGTACGTCCCCGACCACGACGCCCACCCGGCCCCGCGGCAGCGCGACGACGTCGTACCAGTCACCGCCGACCTCTCTGCCGCTCCACGCCGAGTGGTACCGCACGGCGATCTCGGCCGACGGGAATTCGGGGATGCGCCGGGGCAGCATGGCCGACTGGAGCCCGGTGGCGAACTCGCGCTCCTGGTCGAAGAGAACGGCACGCTGCAGGGACTGCGCGACGATGCCCGCGAGGCCGAGACAGAGGTTGCGGTCCTCCGACGAGAAGCGGCTGCGGCCCCGGTAGAAGAGCGCCAGTACGCCGATGGACCGGGCCTGCGCGATCAGCGGGAGGAAGGCCGCGGCGTCCAGCCCCATCCGCTCGGTGTACGGGCGGAACCGGGGGAACTCCTCGGCGAGTTCGGCCAGCGAGGTGACGAACCGGGGCTGCTGGGAGAGGACCGTGTCGGCCAGCGGCAGCGAACCGTCGAGACGGTGGCGCCCGAGGCCGTCGAGTACGTGCATCGAGTCACCGGAGAGCGCGACGAGTTCCAGCGCGCCGCCCGCGACCAGGCCGAGGACGAGCCCGTCCGCGTCGAAGCGTTCGAGCCCGTCCTCGCCGGTCAGTACCGCCGTCACGTCATCGACGGTCACCGCCCTGGACAGCGCTTCGGTGGTGCCCTGGACCATGGTGGTCATCCGCCGCCGGCCCGCTTCGACCGGGTTGACGGTGGCGAACTCGGTGAGTTCGGTGGTCGCGTTGCGCACGATCCCGATGACGCGGCAGGGGACGTCGTGTTCGTCCCGCAGGATCCGGCCGCGGGTGTGGGTCCACTGCCGGATCCCGTTGCGGCGCCGGAGCTGGAAGTAGGCCCCGTACGAGGAACGGCCGCTCCGGATGGCCTGGGTGAGCGCCGCGTCGAGCCGGTTGCCCTCCTCGGGCGGGATACGGCTGCCCAGCGATTCGGGGCGGCCGTCGAACTCGTCGGGGCGCAGATCGAACACCGCGAGACCGGGCTCGTCGAACTCCAGCGTCCCGCCGCGCAGATCCCAGTCGAAACTTCCCATACGGTTGAGGGCCAGCCGCTCGCCGGGCCCGATCTGGGGTAGATCTCGTCCTGCCATACGGTCGCTCCGGAGGAGGGCTGAGGTGCCCAAAGCTTAACTTTTCGCGGTGGGCACCGCATCCGGTTGGCCTCGCGCCCGGTGGCCCCGTTCCTCCGCCTCCGCGCTCGTTCGCCCCCGTCCGTCCGGCGCGGAGTCCGTCCGCCCGGAGACAGCAGCCACCCCGACGAGGCCGGACGCAGGCTCGGGCCGGGCGGCCGGGCGGCCCGGCGGCCCGGCGCCGCTACCGCCGCTCCAGAGCGCCCCGGACGAAAGCGGCCTGGCCGACGTGCTGCATATCGTCGCCGATCACACTGATCAGTCGGACACCGAGGGTGACCGGCGGCGACCACGCCTCGTCCACCACCCGGTCGAGCGCCGCGTCGTCCAGTCCCCGGACGAACTCCACGGTCTGTTCGTGCACCGCGTCGTAGTACCCGGTCAGCAGCGCGGCGTCGGCACGTACCTGGGCGACCTGCTCGGCGCTCTGCCCGTAGCCGGTCTCGGTGTCGGTGAAGGGCAGCCCGAAGCGGTCGGCCCAGCCCTGTGCCAGCCACACCTGTTCCTTCCCGGCCGCATCGGCCACATGGTCGTCCTGCACCCGGGCCAGATGCCAGACCAGCCAGGCGATCGAGTTCGCCCCGCTGTCCAGCTGGGCGGCGAGATCCCCGGCCGGGAGGCCGTCGACCGCCTCGTGCACGGACTCCTGGACGCGGTCGAACGCGTCTGCCAGAACGTCTGCGGTGTTCATCCGCTGCTCCTCGGCCGTACGAGTGGGACCGCACCGGTCGGCCGTGCCCGGAGAGGTCTGTGTGCCCTGCGTGCTCACCACCTTCGCCGGTCACCCGTCCCGGCAGAGTGTTCGACACGCACCCGTCGCCCAAGGCCGCCCGGCGCCTTCACCCGCCGTTCACCGAACAGGCCGTCCATGTCATGTCCCGTACCGCTCGGGCGACTTATGATCGCGTCGCCCGCAGCGCGACGGCAGTACGACAGGCCGGCGCCCCGGGCCCTGTCCACCCGCCCCCGCCGGAAGGCCCGTTCCATGCTCTTCGGACCACC
The DNA here is from genome assembly GCF_042751845.1 of Streptomyces sp. NPDC059398. NCBI lineage: Bacteria > Bacillati > Actinomycetota > Actinomycetes > Kitasatosporales > Streptomycetaceae > Streptomyces > Streptomyces sp. NPDC059398. Next base: position 78,609 of record NZ_JBHYWP010000023.1, read on the forward strand.
ACGCTCCCGCCGCAGAACCCGCGCGTCGGCCGCGGCCGTCGCCGTCGCCACCGCTCTGGCCGCCGCACTGCTCGCGCCCTCGGCCGAGGCCGCTCCCCTGGTGCGGCAGCCGACCGCGTACGTCGACCCGCTGATCGGATCCACCAACGGCGGCAACACCTACCCCGGGGCCACCGCACCGTACGGAATGATCGGCTGGTCCCCGACCAGCACCAACGGCGACCAGACCAACACGGCCGCCGCCAACGGCTACGAGTACAACGCGACGCGGATGCGGGGGCTGAGCCTCACCCATGTCAACGGCGCCGGATGCGCTCCCGGCGCCGCGGGCGACGTACCCGTCATGCCGTTCGTCGGCGCTGTCACGTCCTCCCCCTCGGCCGACACCAAGGACGCGGTCTACGCCTCGGGCTTCAAGCACGAGAACGAGAGCGCCACTCCGGGCCGCTACCGGGTGGGGCTCGACTCCGGCGCATCGGCGGACCTCGCCGTCAGCCCGCGGGCCGGTGTGGCCGACTTCTCCTTCCCGGCCGGGAAGCCCGCCAGTCTGCTCTTCCGCGTCTCCAACTCGCTCAACGGCAGCGAGGACGCCCATGTAGACATCGACACCGCCCACCACAAGGTGACCGGCTGGGTGCTCACCGGCGCCTTCTGCGGCCGGCGCGCCAACGGCGGCACCAACAACCGCAAGAGCTACTACAAGCTGTACTTCAGCGCCTCCTTCGACCGGGCCTTCTCCTCGCACGGGACCTGGAAGGACGGCACGCTCTCGCCGGGCTCCGTCTCCGGTTCGGGCGGCGAGGGCTATGCGACGGGGGCGGACCGCGCGGGCCGCGGTTCGGGCGGCTACGTCGGCTTCGACACCTCGTCCGACAACGATGTCAGAATGCGTCTTGGCATCTCGTACGTCAGCCTCGGCGGCGCCGAGACCAATCTGCGCAAGGAGATCGCGCCGCGGGCGAGCGTCGCGGACGTCGCACGGAGCACCAGCCGCTCCTGGGACCGCGAGCTGCGGGCGGTACGGATCGCCGGCGGCAGCACCGCCCAGCGCACCACCTTCTACACGGCGCTGTACCACTCGCTGATGGAGCCGAACCTGATCAGCGACACCGACGGCCGCTACCCCGGCATGGACGGGGTCCCGCACCGGATCGGACGCGGCCAGCGGGCGCAGTACAGCAACTTCTCCGGCTGGGACCAGTACCGTGCGCAGATACAGCTGCTCGCCGCTCTGAAGCCGGAGGTGGCGGGTGACTTCGCGCAGTCGCTGTACAACTTCTCCCGCCAGAACGACGGTGTGTGGGACCGCTGGGTGCACATCAGCGGCGCCACCCATGTGATGACCGGCGACCCCACGGCGGCGACCCTGGCCACCTTCTACGCCATGGGCGTACGGAACTTCGACTACCGGGGCGCCTTCGACTCGCTGGTGCGCCAGGCCACCGTCCCCCGGCCGGACGACCTGTCGGACGCCGGGTGCCCGGGTCAGTGCACGGGCCAGCGCCCCAACCTCGCCCAGTATCTGGTCTCGCACTACGCGCCCCAGGACGTCTGCCACTGCTGGGGCGGCGCCGCCGAGACGCTGGAGGACGCGGTGGCGGACTCGGCGCTGGCGAAGTGGGCGCGGCTGCTCGGCCGGTCCGACGAGGCCGCCGAGTTCGGCGCTCGCGGCGAGTGGTGGCGCAACGTCTTCAACCCGGAGGCCACCGCGGACGCCGGGTACGTCCAGGCACGCGACGCGGACGGTTCCTGGGTGACGCCCTTCAGCGCGGGCAGCGATCTCGGTTTCGCCCAGGGCACCAGTGCCACCTACAGCTGGATGGTGCCGCAGGACGTCCAGGGACTGGCCGATGCGATGGGCGGGCGCCCGGCCGCGGCGGCCCGGCTCGACGGTTTCTTCCACACGGCGGACGGCGCCTGGTCGGTCCGGGGCGGTGACGCCCTGCGCTACGACCCGACCAACGAGCCCGGCATCCACGCCCCTTGGCTCTACAACGCGCTCGGGCAGCCCTGGAAGACCCAGGCCACCGTCCGGCAGATCCTCGACACCGTGTACGGCACAGGACCGGCCGGGCTTCCGGGCAATGACGATCTGGGCACCATGTCCGCCTGGTATGTCTTCTCGGCGCTCGGCCTGTACCCGCAGACACCGGGCAGCGCGTCGATGCTGGTGGGCGCCCCGCTCTTCCCCAAGGCGGTGGTGAGCCGCGCGGGCCGGGGCGACATCACCCTGAGCGCCCCGGCGGCGGACGCCTCGCATCCGTACGTCAGCGGGCTCTCGGTCGACGGCCGCAGCACCGACCGCTCCTGGACCGGCGCCGGTCTGATCACCTCGGGGGGACGCCTCGCCTACCGGTTGTCGGACAAGCCCGACACCACCTGGGCGACGGCGCCCGGCAGCCTTCCGCGCTGACCGCCCAGCGCGTCCACGGGTGCCGGGGCAGCCGCTGCCCCGGCCCCCGGCACCCCGCCCGGGGGGCGGGGCGGGGCAGGGCCCCGGCGGGGCGGCGCCGATCTCGC
>NZ_JBHYWP010000024.1:0-75995 GCF_042751845.1 Streptomyces sp. NPDC059398
GGGTTGAGCTGCCTGTGCCGCTCAACCCCCGGGGCGGAGGCGGATGTCGACTACGAGAGGGCGCTGATGATGCCGCCGGCGCTCAGCACGATGTAGATGCCGTTGGCGTCGAGGCCGACATCCTGCTGGTTGGTGTTGAGGGTGGCGTCCACTTCGCCGTCGTGGCCGAGGATCTGCGCGCGGTACCGCAGTTCGCCGGTCTTCGTGACCTTGGCCGTCCAGCCGCCCGCGAGCTTGAAGGTGCCAGGACCCTGGTGCCCGCCGCCCATCCAGGAGTGGACCTCGCCGCCGAGGGTGAGCACGACGAACATGTCGTTGGCGTCGAGCCCGGCATCGTGCCCGTCCGTGTCCAGCGTGGCCAGCACCGAACCGCGGCTGACGATCTTGAGCCGGTAGTGCTGGTCGCCCAGCCGGTAGATCTCGCCCTTGCTGCCGTCCGCCAGGGTCTGGGTGCGGGTCGGGGACGCCGCATTGCCCTTGCCGGCCTGCGTGTTGGTGTGGCTCCCGGCGGGCGCCTCGGTCCGCGTCATGGTCCGCGCGTCGGTCCGGGTGTCGCCCGCACCGGCCTTGGAGTCGCCCGCACCGGCCCGGGAGTCACCCGCTCCGGCCTTGGAACCGCTCGACGCACCGCCGTCGCCGGTGGAGTCGGAGGCGGCGACGGAGTCCTTCTTCTCCGGCCCTGCGGCGTCCTTGCCCCCGCTCTGGCAGGCGGTCAGCGAGAAGGCCGCGGCGGCGGCCACGGCCACCAGGCCGGCGGAACGGACGGTACGGCGAGCACGACGAGTGGTCATGATGAAGTCCCCCATGGACTGTCGGGATACGGGTGCCGCCGCCTGCTCCGGCAGGTCGACCGCCCGTATCTGCTGTTGCCTACACACCGTGAGACGGCGCCCCGGCAGGAGTTGTTCGCCAGGTTCTGTCCGCACTTGGTAACAAGGAATCCGGGCACCGACCGGCCGGGCATCCATGGCGGTCACCGGGGCGCAGGCGGGAATGACCACGGGGCCGAGTGCGGCGCCCTAATTATTCTCAAGGGTTGACTGAAAAGTTGACGACCTCGTACGGTGCCGATCGGCGCCGGGTGGGAGCCGCCCCCGTACGCGACCCGCCCACTCTGGAGGCCACCGTGGCAAGCCGTGATCCGCTGCACCCGAACATCCTGCTCGTCCTCAGCGACGACCAGGGCCACTGGGCTCTGGGCAGCGCGGGCAATGACGAGATCATCACCCCCCGCCTCGACGCGCTCGCCGCCGAAGGGACCCGTCTGGAGAACTTCTTCTGCACATCACCGGTCTGCTCTCCCGCGCGGGCCAGCCTGTTCACCGGGCAGATACCGTCCCGCCACGGGGTGCACGACTGGCTCTCCGGCGGTCACACCGGGCAGGACGGCACCGACTTCTTGTCCGGGCAGCGCCTGTTCACCGACGACCTGGCCGCAGCCGGATACAGCCTGGCGCTCTCCGGCAAGTGGCATCTCGGCGCGAACGACCGGCCCCGGACGGGATTCACCCACTGGTACTCCCACGAAAGCGGCGGCAGTCCCTACCACGGTGCGCCCATGTACCGGGACGGCGTACCGGCCCCGGCCGACGGCTACCTCACCGACCTGCTCGCGGACGACGCGTCGGCCCGGGTACGTGCCGAGGCCGGGGGCGACACCCCCTTCTACCTCTCCCTGCACTTCACCGCCCCGCACAAGCCCTGGAAGGGGCAGCACCCGCCGCACATCGAGGATCTGTACAAGGACTGCGCCTTCGACAGCTGCCCACAGGAGCCGCCGCATCCCTGGCAGCCGCTGGTCGACGGGGTGCCCGTCGGAGGCGAACCGGATGTACGGGCGGCGCTCGTCGGCTACTTCGCCTCTGTCACCGCCATGGACGCGGGCATCGGAAGGGTGCTCGACACACTGGCCGAAGAGGGACTGACGGAGAGCACCCTTGTCGTCTTCTCCAGCGACAACGGGTTCAACTGCGGCCACCACGGCATCTGGGGCAAGGGCAACGGAACCTTCCCGCAGAACATGTACGACAGTTCGGTCAAGGTCCCCGCGATCATCTCGCAGCCGGGGCGGATCCCCGCGGGCCAGGTGCGCCAGGAGCTGCTGTCGGCCTACGACTTCGCGGCGACGCTCATGGAGTGCGCGGGCCTGGACCCGGAACCGTACGAACAGGGACCCGGCAACTCCTTCGCGGGACTGCTCATCGGCGACGAAGCGCGGCGGTCCGCCCCGTCCCGGCCCGTGGTGGTCTACGACGAGTACGGGCCGGTCCGTATGATCCGCACCATGGACTGGAAGTACGTCCACCGTTACCCGCACGGCCCGCATGAGCTCTACGACCTGGCCGACGACCCGGGCGAGCGCGTCAACCTCGCCGATGACCCGGTCCACCGCGAACGCATCAGAACTCTGCGGCGGCGGCTGGACGCCTGGTTCCTGGAGCACGGAGAGCCCGAGCGGGACGGGAGCCGCCTGCCGGTGACCGGGGCGGGCCAGTCCGCACCCCTGGACGGCGACCCCACAGGGGCGTTCGACGCTCCGGAGTGGCCGCTGCGGTATCCGCAGAGCGGCCCTTCCTGAGACAGACCGCCTGGGCTGTGGAGGCACCTTGCACCCGGATGTTCTGTCGGTGCAAGGCGCCTTCGCCAGCCGCCAGCCGCCAGCCGCCAGCCGCCAGCCGTCAGTTGACGGTCAGGGCCCAGTGTCTCCCGGGTGTGAACAGAGACCGCCCCGGTAGCCACTGTCGTACCAGGCCCCCGTCGCATTCGAGTCCAGGACCGTCTTCCCCGGCCCCACACAGCGGTGGTAATCACCCGAGATGAACGTGCGTGTGACCTGGATCCAGACGTTCGTCCTGGAGTCACAGTGCTCATAGAACGGATGCTCTGTTCCCGGGTTGTTCCAGCCACAGGCCGTAGGCCGCTGCGGCGCTTGCGCCATGGCATCCGCCGGGGCTGCCGGGGAGAGCGCCAGCGCACCGGCGATCGTCAGCGCGGCGAGACCCAGCCGGCCGGCTTTCCGGAGTCGGGAGAGGGGGAAACGTCCTGACCGCATGGAGGTCCTTTCTTCGGGGACTGACGAGGATCTGACCGGCCCGCACGGGCCGCGGAGCCGACCCTCGCGCTCTTTCGCCATGCTGGTCGTCGGTGCTGGTCGAAGCTATTCCTCCAAAGAGTGAAGGCGGAGTGAGGCAGCACACTCGGCACGCGGCGTACGCCCCGCGCCCTTGATCACATGCCGTGGTGGAAGAACACAGGGAGAGCTGACCGCACACGCGACTGGCTGTAAGATGTGAAAACAGCCCTTGACCTGCAAATACGCAGGCAGGGAGCCTACTTTCAGGAGTGCGCCCATGTTCCGTACGATGTTCAAATCGAAGATCCACCGTGCCACGGTGACCCAGGCCGACCTGCACTATGTCGGGTCGGTCACCATCGACGCCGCACTGATGGAAGCCGCCGACCTGCTGCCGGGCGAGCTCGTGCACATCGTCGACATCGACAACGGGGCCCGCCTGGAGACCTATGTCATCGAGGGCGAGCGCGGCTCTGGCGTCATCGGTATCAACGGCGCCGCGGCCCACCTCGTACACCCCGGCGACCTGGTGATCCTCATCAGTTACGCCCAGATGGACGACGCCGAGGCGCGTACGCTTCGGCCGAGCGTCGTGCATGTCGACGCCGACAACAAGATCGTCGCCCTCGGCGCCGACGCGTCCGCGCCTGTGCCCGGCACCGATCAGGTGCGCCCCCCGCACGCCCGGCCGCTGCTCGCCGGAGCCTGACCGGCCCGTGGCGGAGGTGGTTCTCCGTACCCGCCGTACGAGCACCGCGGCGCCGCGCTCCCGGTCCGCCGCAGCGTCCACTTCCGGGCCCGCCTCCGGCCGCGGGCGGTGGCCCGTCCGGTTCGACCCGGCGCGCGTGGGCAGGCGGAGCGGGAGACATTGGTCAGGACATACAGCCGTACTGTGGGAGGTCCACCGTGACGCATCCTTATCCCGGCCCTATGCCGCCCAACCCGGGTGGTCCGGATCCTGTGCCGCCGACGCCGACCCCGCCGCCGGGCCCCGGTCCGGCACCGGTGCCGCCGCCGCTGCCCGATCCGCTGCCCGACCCCGTACCGCAGCCGCCGGGCCCCGAGCCGACACCGACACCAGGACCGGGACCCGGCCCTGACCCCACGCCTGAGCCGGAGCCGCAGCCCGGTCCGGTCTCACGTCGCTGACGGTGGGTGGGCGCCGCGGTCGGCCGCTCGGACCGCAGCGTCCGGCTTGAGAACACGAGCGCAGCCGACAGGCCCGGCAACCGGACGCCCTGGCGTGCGGCGGGGCCGGCCACCGCACGCCAGTCGTCCTGCACCGCCGCCGGGAACGCCGTTCTCCAGGAGTGCGCAGGGTCCGGAGCGTTCTCGGGGCGGGCGGTCGGTGCGGCGAGGGGGTCAGACGGTGGCCAGCAGCAGGTCCTCTCCGCTCGACGGGCGGAGACCGTCCGTACGGTCGGCGAAGTAGCGCTCGGCGAGCAAGGCTCCCGATACATGCCGCGCGTCTTCGAAGATGAAACGGGCGCGGGCAACGATGGCCGCCCGGAACCCGCTGGTGGCCTGCACGTCCATGTCCGGCCGGCTGCGCCAGTCGTCGCCGGGGGCTGCCAGCCGCAGGCCGATCTCGTCCTCGCTCCCGTACTCGGCTCTTGCCGATTACGAGAGGGCACCGGCGCGGCTCAGTGCACCGGCGTGGCTCAGCGGCCCGGCTGAGTGAGACCGGCCGGCGGGGGGCGCTCGCCGGCCAGGTCGATTCCCCAACTGCCGAGCAGGAGGGCGCGGCCGTCGTCCGTCAGGTTCAGGCCCCTGCGGTCACCGGGGCGCCGCACCACCCACCCGGCGTCGAGAAACCGCCTGCCGACGGCGGCGCCCAGGGCTCCGGCGAGATGAACGCGCCGTTCCGTCCAGTCCAGGCAGGTGCGGGTGGTGGCCCGGCGCGACCCGACGGCCTCATCGACGTCCACGCCGATCCGGCACAGGCCGTCCACCCCGGCGGGGGTGAGGGCGAGAGTGTCGCGGTCGGCCAGCCAGCCCAGCCCGCTCCAGGCGTCCGCCAGCGCGATGCCGAGCCGCCCGGCGAGGTGGTCGTAGCAGAAACGGGCCGTGGCGAGGTTCTTCATCTGGCGGCTTCGCCGATACCCCGTGACGGGTTCCGAGGCGGTGAGGACACCGAGCGCCTCCAGGGCGGACGCGACATCGGGGCCGGTGAGCGAGTAGTACCGGCACCGTCCGCGAGCCCGGCAGGTCACGAGACCGGCGTCGACGAGCACCGCCAGATGCTCCGAAGCCGTCGACGCGCTCACGCCGGCCTCCCGGGCGAGTTCCCCGGCCGGCCGTGTGGTGCCGTCCATGAGCAGGTTCAGGAACACCGAACGTGCCGGTGCGGCAAGCGCCCTGCCCATGCTGGTGAAGTCCCGCTCCCTGCTCATGGGGACGACTCTACGACCGTGACGTTTCGGCCGGTCCCGAAACGTCGCGCACCTACGGTTCGGTCATGGACACGCACACCTACCGCACCCAACTGCACTGGGACGGCTCCACCGCCGCCGGCATCCGCGCCTACACGCGCGACCACACCGCTTCGGCCGCGCCCGCGACGGCCCGGGTCGACCTGAGCGCGGATCCCGCGTTCCGCGGCGACGCCGGCCGGCTCAACCCCGAACAGCTGGTCGTCATGGCTGCCTCCTCCTGCCAGATGCTGTCCTTCCTCGGCGCGGCGGCCCGCGCCGGAGTGGATGTGCTCGCCTACGACGACGAGGCGACCAGCCATCTCGACGTCACCACCGGACCGGCCCGTCTGGCCGCGATCCAGCTGCACGCGACCGTGCGCACCGCGCCCGGCACCGATGAGGCCACCGTCCACCGGCTCGCCGACCAGGCCCACCGGGACTGCTACATCGCCAACAGCCTCGCCGTACCCGTCAGGGTCTCCACCCGTGTGGTGACGTCATGAACCGCCGTATGCAGGACCTGGAGGTCCACCTGCCCGACCGGCCCGGCGCCCTGGCCGCCCTGGGCCGGGCCCTCGGCGAACGCGGGGTGAGTCTGGAAGGGGGCGGTGTGACCACGTACGACGGGCAGGGTGTCGCGCACTACCTCGTCGACGACGGTCCCGCCGCCCTGGCCGCCGTCGAGGCCGCCGGATTCGGTCCGGGCGTCGTCCGCGACGTCCTGATGACCCGGCTCGACCAGGAGAGGCCGGGACAACTCGGCGCACTGGCCCGAGTGCTCGGCGACGCCGGGGTCAACGTCCTGACCCAGTACAGCGACCACGGCGGCAACCTGGTCCTGCTCGTGGCGGACGAGCAGGCCGCCGCCTGTCAGGACGCCATCAGCCGGTGGCGGCACGGTTGATCCGACCGGCCGGTCCGCCGACGCGGCGGTACGTGCCCACCCCGTGGACGGGTGCTCTCCATCAGCCCGGCGGCGGATCGGCGGTGGATCGGGCTTCAGCTCTCGACTTCGGTCCTGTCCCCGCCCCAGAGCGTGTGGAACGTGCCCTCGCGGTCGGTGCGGTGGTAGGTGTGGGCCCCGAAGTAGTCGCGCTGGCCCTGGGTGAGGGCCGCGGGGAGGCGTTCGGCGCGCAGCGAGTCGTAGTAGGCGAGGGCAGCGGAGAAGCCGGGGGTGGGCACGCCCTGGGTGACGGCGGTCGAGGTGACGGCACGCCAGTCGTCCTGCGCGGCGGCGATCTCGTCGGCGAAGCCCTTGTCCGCGAGAAGGCTCGGCAGCTGTGGCTGTGCTTCGTAGGCGCCGGTGATCCGGTCGAGGAAAGCGGCCCGGATGATGCAGCCGCCGCGCCAGATCGCGGCGATCCGGCCGAGGTCGATGCTCCAGTCGTACTGCTCGCTGCCCGCGGCGAGTTCGTGGAAACCCTGGGTGTAGGAGACGATCTTCGAGGCGTACAGGGCCTGTTCGACCTTGTCGGCGAAGGCCGCGGCCTCGTCATCGGCCAGCGGCCCGGCGGTGGGCCCCGCGAGGTGCCGGGATGCTTCGCGCAGGTCGGCATGGCCGGACACGGAGCGGGCGAAGACCGCCTCGGCGATACCGGAGACGGGCACGCCGAGGTCGAGAGCGGTCTGGACGGTCCAGCGGCCGGTGCCCTTCTGCTCCGCCTGGTCCAGCACGACGTCCACGAAGGGTTTGCCGGTCGCCGCGTCGACGTGCGAGAGCACCTCCGCGGTGATCTCGATGAGGTAGGAGTCGAGCCGCCCGGTGTTCCAGGCGCGGAAGACGTCCGCGATCCGCGCGGGGGAGTAGCCGGCCACGTCCCGCAGCAGCTGGTAGGCCTCGCCGATGAGCTGCATGTCGGCGTACTCGATGCCGTTGTGGACCATCTTCACGAAATGCCCGGCGCCGTCCGGACCGATATGCGTCACGCACGGTGATCCGTCCTTGGCCTTCGCGGAGATCTTCTCCAGCATCGGCCCGAGCGACTCGTACGACTCGGCGGAACCGCCCGGCATGATGCTCGGCCCGTGCAGGGCGCCCTCCTCACCGCCCGAGATCCCGGTGCCGACGAAGTGGATGCCCCGCTCGCGCAGTTCCCGCTCGCGGCGCCTGGTGTCCTCGAAGTGCGCGTTGCCGCCGTCGATGATGACGTCGCCCTCCTCCAGGAGCGGCGCGAACTCCTGGATCACGGCGTCGGTGGGGTCACCGGCCTTCACCATGACCACCAGCCTGCGGGGGCGCTCCAGGGCAGCGACGAACTCCTCGGGGCTCTCCGCGGGCACGAAGATGCCCTCTTCGCCGAACTCCTCCACCAGCTCGTGCGTCCTGGCCGCTGTGCGGTTGTGCAGCGCGACGGTGTATCCGTTGCGTGCGAAGTTACGGGCGAGATTGCGGCCCATCACCGCCAGTCCCGTGACGCCGATCTGGGCTGTTCCACTCATGGGTCGCTCCTCGGACTCGCTGGGGGTGCCGATTGCTGGGGGTGCCACGCCTGCGTATCGCGCGTGTCGCGCCTACCCGGACCGTACGTCCGGCGCCGCTGTCCTGCCGGGATCTGTGGGCCGGGCGGCCTACAGGGCACCATGACCGTTCCGGGGTACGGGTGCCCGACTCCGCCGGTCGTATCCCCGTTCGGCCCAGCCGGTGGGAGCGGGTAGGCCCCCAGGGGCCCCGGTGGTCCCGGAGCCCCTGGGGGCGTGGCACATTCAGCGGTGCGCCGGCCGTGCGGTTACGCGGCCCTGCGCCCCCGGCCGCGGGCGGAGCGGACGATGTCCGCGTACCGGTGACCGCTGCTCTTGACGGTGCGCCGCTGCGTCGCGTAGTCGACGTGGACCAGGCCGAAGCGCTTGTCGTACCCGTACGCCCACTCGAAGTTGTCCAGCAGCGACCAGGCGAAGTACCCCGCGAGCGGGACACCCTTGCGGGCGGCGCGGGCGCAGGCTGCCAGGTGCTCGTCGAGGTACTGGACGCGCTCCGGGTCGTCGACCGAGCCGTCCGCGCGGACCACGTCCGGGTAGGCGGAGCCGTTCTCGGTGACGTAGATCTTCCGCGCGCCGTACTCGTCGGCCAGCCGCAGCAGGATGTTCTCCAGTCCGTCCGCGTTGACCTCCCAGTCCATCGCCGTGTGGCGGGCGCCCGGCAGATAGACCTGTCTGGCGTGCGGCAGCGGACCCGTCGGGTCGTCCGTGACGACGTTGCGGAAGTAGTAGTTCACGCCCAGCCAGTCGAGCGGGGCGGCGATTGTGTCGAGGTCACCGGCCCGGACGGGGAGGTCGACACCGTACAGATCGACCATGTCCTGCGGATAGCCGCGGCCGTGGATCGGGTCCAGCCACCAGCGGTTGGTGTGGCCGTCGGCGCGGACGGCCGCCGCCCGGTCCTCCTCGCGCTCGGTGGCCGCCTCGCAGGGGCTGAGGTTGTTGACGATGCCGACACGGGCACCCGGGACGGCCGCCCGGATCGCCTGGGTGGCAAGACCGTGGCCCAGATGGAGGTGGTACGAGGTGCGGACGGCTGCGGTGATGTCCGTGAGGCCGGGCGCCATCCGGCCCTCCAGATGGCCGATCCACGACGAGCAGAGCGGCTCGTTCAGCGTCGTCCAGTCCTTCACCCGGTCACCCAGCCGCCGGGCCACCACACCCGCGTACTCCGCGAAGTGCTCGGCCGTCTCCCGGGCGGGCCAGCCGCCGCGGTCCTGGAGGGTCTGCGGCAGATCCCAGTGGTAGAGGGTCGGGAAGGGGGTGATCCCGGCTTCGAGCAGGCCGTCGACGAGCCGGTCGTAGAAGGCGAGGCCCTTCTCGTTGATCGGTCCGTCACCGCCCGGCACCACGCGCGGCCAGGCGACGGAGAACCGGTACGCGTCCACGCCGAGCTGCTTCATCAGCCCGATATCCTCGCGCCAGCGGTGGTAGTGGTCGCAGGCCGTGTCGCCGTGGTCAGCGTTGTCGATCTTCCCGGGAAGGTGCGAGAACGTGTCCCAGATGGAGGGCGAACGGCCGTCCTCGGCGACCGCTCCCTCGATCTGGTACGCGGCCGTGGCCACGCCCCAGGTGAAGTCCGGGGGAAGGGAGTTGTACTCGTTCACGGGCTGCCTTTCTGCTGCGCGGTGCCGCGCGGTGAGAGGTGAGGAGGGGCGAGTAAGGAGGAGTGCGGGGTCACTTCACCGCGCCGGCGGTGAGACCCGCGACGAGGTAGCGCTGGAGGAGCAGGAACCCGGCGACGACCGGCACGCTGACGACGAGCGAGGCGGCCATGATCTGGTTCCAGTACACGTCGTTCAGCGTCGAGTAGCCCTGGAGCCCCACGGCGAGCGTCCGCGTCGTGTCATTGGTCATGACCGATGCGAAGAGCACCTCGCCCCACGCGGTCATGAACGCGTACATGGTGACGGCGACGATGCCGGGGACGGCCGCGGGGACGACGATCCTGAAGAGCGCCCCGAACGGCCCGCAGCCGTCCACCATCGCCGCCTCGTCCAGGTCCTTCGGAATCGAGTCGAAGTACCCGATGAGCATCCAGATCGAGAACGGCAGCGAGAAGGTCAGATAGGTGAGGATCAGACCGCCGCGGGAGCCATAGAGGTTGACGCCGGTCGAGTTCCCGATGTTCACGAAGATCAGGAACAGCGGGAGCAGGAACAGGATGCCGGGGAACATCTGCGTGGAGAGCACCGTGACGGTGAAGACCCGCTTGCCGCGGAAGCGGTAGCGGCTCACGGCGTACGCGGCGAAGACCGCGACCACCACCGAGCAGACACTCGCCGTACCCGCCACGATCAGTGAGTTCATGAAGTACCGGGCGAGCGGGATGGTGCTCCAGATGTCGATGTACGGGCGGACGGTGAACCCGCTGGGAATCCAGGAGAACCGGCCCGACACATCGCCCAGCGGCTTGAGCGAGCTGCTGACCATGACGTACACGGGCACCAGCGTGAAGAGCGACACCAGGGTGAGCACCACGCGCCGGGTCCAGAGGAAGGACCGCGGCGGCGCGGTGGGGGAGCGGTGGGCGGTCGTCGGGCGCGGGGGAGCGGTGGCGCGCGGCGCGGTGCTGGTACTAGACATCGGTGCTCTTCCTCCCGCGCGACGTGAAGATCAGGTACACGGCCGTCACCAGCAGCAGGAAGAGCAGGAGCAGCACGGACATGGCCGAGCCGCTGCCGAAGTTCCAGGTGTCGAACGACGACTGGTAGATGTGGATGGAGACCAGGTCGGCGGCTTCCGGTGCGGACTTGCCGAACAGGACGTACGGAGTGTTGAAGTCGTTGAAGGTCCACAGGAAGAGCACCAGGACCAGGACCTGGTTGACCGAACGCAGCGACGGCAGGGTGATCCTGCGGATCTGCTGCCAGATCCCGGCACCGTCGATCGATGCCGCCTCGTACAGCTCGCGCGGGACGTTCTGGAGCGCCGCCATCACCATCAGGAAGGCGAACGGCCAGGACTTCCAGATGGCGACGATGACCAGCGCGTAGAAGCTGTTGTCGCCGATCAGCCAGAACGACGGCTTGTCGGTGAGGCCCAGCTGGTCGTGGAGTACGTGGTTCACCAGGCCGTTGTCCCGCTGGAACATGAACGCCCAGGTGATGATCGCGGCGTAGGCGGGCAGGGCGTACGGGATGAGGAAGACCGTGCGCAGCAGTCCGCGTCCGCGGAAGTCCTCCTGGAGCAGGATCGCCACCCCCGTACCGATCAGCCAGGAGAGGCCGACGGCCAGCACGGTGAACGCGCAGGTGACGGTGAAGGAGTGGAGGAGGGCCTTGCCGATCGGGGCGTCGAAGTCGACGGCGACGCTGTAGTTGTGCAGGCCCGTCCAGGGTGCCTGGCCCCAGTTGCGGATGAAGAACTGGGTGAGGCCGCGGAAGCTCATCACGATACCGATGGCCATCGGCACGATATGGATGAGCAGTTCGAGCACGAGCGCGGGAAGCAGCAGCAGATAGGGCAGGCCGCCGCGGCGGATCCGGTCGGGGACGCGCGGCAGACGGGACCGCGCGCCCCCGGACTTCAGTACGTCACCGCCGGCCGCCGGAGGCACCTGGGATGCGGTCTCCAGCAGGACGGGCGAGGCAGCGCCTCTCGTGACGGAGCGGCGGTCGGACGCCGGATGGGAGGTCATCGGATTCAGTGCCTCACTGGGTCATCTGCTGCTGCGCCTTGGTGAGCTTGTCCTTGACCGAGGCCGTGGTGATGGCCTTTCCGGCGGCGGCGTCGGCCCACAGCTCCTTGATGGCGGTCCCGACGGTCGTCTCGAACTGCGACTCCGACGCCACCTGCGGCAGCGGCGCCGCGCTCTTGGTCAGCGTGTCCTTGAGGACCTTCACACCGGGCACGTTGAAGGCCGGGTCCGACTGGGCGGCCGTGACGGGCGGCACCGCGCCGTAGGCCTTGTTGAGGATCTTCTGCTCGTCGTCGCTGGTCATGAACTTCACGAACTTCAGCGCGCCCTTGGTGTTCTTCGTGTTCTTGAAGACGGCCATGTTGATGCCCGCGACCATGGAGTTGACGTTCTTGCCCTGACCGGGGGTGCCGGACTCGACCGGCGCGGGCGCGGCCCCCCAGTCCTGCGGCTTCATCCCCTGGGAGGCGAAGGTGGTCGCGGCGGCCTGCCAGAGCACCATGGCGGTCTTGCCCTTGGAGAAGTCGCTGAGCGACTGGTTCTGGGCGTACTCCGCGTTGCCCGGCGCGATGATCTTGTCCTTGCCCATGAGGTCGACGTACTGCTTCACGGCTGCCACGGCGCTGGGAGAGGTGAAGGTCGGCTTGCCGGACGCGTCGAAGAAGTCGGCCCCGTGCTGCTTGGCGAGTACGAACGCCTGGTGGATGTTCTCGGAGAGGTTGCCGCCCTCGGCGCCGAGGCCCCACTTGCCGCTGGTGCCGTTCTTGGAGATCTTCCGGCCGTCCGCGACCAGCTCGTCCCAGGTGGCCGGGGGCTTGGTGATGCCCGCGTCGGCGAACATCTTCTTGTTGTAGTAGAGCGCGTACGAGAGGGAGTACAGCGGAACGGCCGCCGGGTCCTTGTCCGGTGCGCCGGCCGACCCGACCGCCGCATCGACGAACCGGTCGCGGCCGCCGATCGCGTCGAAGTTGGCCTTGTTCCAGGGCAGCAGAGCGCCGCTGGCCTGCAGCGAGGATGACCAGGTGTTGCCGATGTTGAGCACATCGGGGCCCTGGCCCGAGGTCGTCGCCGCGAGGATCCGCTTGAGCAGGTCGGCCCAGGGCACGACCTCCAGCTTGACCTTGATCCCGGTCTGCTTCTCGAACTTCTTCAGCTCGGGCGTGAGGATCTTCTGGTCGGCGGGGATGTTCGGCGCCTGGTTGGACGCCCAGTAGGTGAGCGTCTTGGGCGACGCGTTGCTGCCTCCGCCACTGGAATCACTGCCTCCACCGCACGCCGTGGCTCCGGCGAGCGTGGAGATGGTGACGGCGACTGCTGCTGCGGCTCTGATACTGCGCATGTCCGTTGGCCCCTTCCCGGGGAGGGCTGCGTTCAGGATTCGAACGGCCTTCACGACTTAATTCAGAGCGTGAGTTAAGTAGTGAGAGAAGGTCGCGTCAAGAGCTTTCACAGGGGTATGTTGCCTACCGGGAAGGAGCCACATGGCTGAACAGGGCAGAAGAACAGTGCGTGACCTGCGGCGCGGCAACCGCGCCCAGGTATTGCAACGGTTGTATTTCGACGGGCCGCTCAGCCGCCAGGAGCTCGCCGCCGCGACCGGTCTGAGCTCGGGTTCGATCAGCAATGTGGTCGCCGAACTGGCCGCGGACGGACTGCTTGAGGAGGCCGGCGTGGTCGACTCGGAGGGCGGCCGGCCGCGCACGCTGCTGCGCGTCGCCCCCGCGAGCGGCCATCTGATCGGGATCGATGTGGGGGAGACCCGCGTCCGGGTCGAACTCTTCGACCTCTCACTCGGTGAACTGGCCCGCTCCGAACGCCCGTTGGCGCATCACGGCTATGACGTCGGCCGGATCGTCGGCCACATCAGGGAGGCCGTCGCCGATGTGCTGCGGGACGCCGACGTGTCCGCGAACCGGCTCGTCGGTGTCGGGGTCGGTGTGCCGGGGATCATCGACCGGGACGGGCCCGACGGGGTCGTCGTCCACGGCCAGACCGTCGGCTGGGACGCCGTCCCGCTGGAGGCCATGCTCCGCGAATCGGCCGAACTCCCTTCCTGGGTACCGTTCTTCATCGACAACGGGGCCAAGACGCTGGGCCAGGCCGAGATGTGGTTCGGCGGCGGACGCGGCACCAGCGACGCCGTCGTGGTGCTGTTCGGCTCCGGGGTCAGCGCGTGCATCGTGGTCGACGGCGAGCTCTACGGCGGCGCGGAGACCAGGGCCGTCGAGTGGGGCCACACCACCGTGCGGGTGGGCGGACGGCGCTGCCGCTGCGGTTCGCCCGGCTGTCTGGAGGCGTACGTGGGGGCCGAGGCGATCCGCGAGCGGTGGCTGGAGTCGGGCGGCTCCCCGGCAGCGGCGGCCGACGAGGAGACGGCCCTGGCCACCCTGCTGGCCGACGCGCTGCCCGCATCAGGGGGGCTGGCGGGCGACACCGCCGCCGCCGGACTGCTGGACGAGACCGCCGAGTATCTGGGGGCCGGCATCGCCGATCTGATCAACCTCTTCCGCCCCGAACGGATCCTGGTGGGCGGCTGGGCCGGCCTGTTGCTCGGCCCCGCGCTGCTGCCCGCCGTGCGGCGGTACGCCAAGGAGTACGCGATGCACCACCCGGCCGAGCGCGTCACCATCGGCCTGGGCACGCTGGGCCCCGACGCGGTGACGCTGGGAGCGGCCACCCTGCCGCTCGCCGACTTCTTCGCCCGCGGCGGCAGACACCGCAGACACGACGCGCCGGACCCGGACGCCGACCCCGTCAATCTGCTGCGGCAGGGGGACTGGCGGCCGGTCGTGGTGGAACGGCGCTGAGGACTGTCCTTCCCGGCGCCGTCAGCACGTTCTTCGCGCCCGATGAGCGACGATGCCCCCGGCTCACGACTTCGTCTTCGTGAGTTCGCCGTTATTGAGTTCGTAGACGGTCTTCCTGTGGCCCCGCATGCTCTCTTCCAGGACGACACGGTCGACGTAGGGCCGCTTCATCGTGGTCTTGTCCATGTCCTTCGTCAGCACCTCCTTAATGTAATTCTCGATCTTCCTCGGGTCGCTCACGTCGTCGGTCACCTGCATGGCGATGGTCCCCGTGTGCCGGGCTCCGCCGCCCTGTCCCGAGCGCAGAGTGAGTTCACGGTCGGTCATGGCGTTCCCCTTCCCGCTGGCGTTCTTGCCTTCGAGCTGGCTCGCGGCCGCCAAGAGGTTGTGGCGGAAGTTCCGCTCGACCGTCAGCTTCGCCTGGACGAACTCACCGGTGAACACGTCGGGTTGCTGCTCCGCCGCGCCTGGATCCGCGTCCTTGGGGGCAGGCCGCCAGACCACCCAGTCGGCGCCCGTCTTGCCCGAACGCTTCTCCGACACGAAGGAGGCGATGAAGTCGCCACGCTCCGTCGAGCCCAGGGACAGGCCGAGATGATGGTTGATGTCGTCCCGGGAGCACGCACCGAACTGGACCACGCATGTGGGGTCCGCCTCCAGTTGCTCCAGCCCCGCCTCCAGCTCGTACAGCCAGCCGGTGCCCGGCCTTGCCTTGTTCGCGAGCTGCCGCATCTCCTCCTGCGGGAAGGCCCGGTTGCCCATCTGCTTCAGCTTGGCGAGTGTCGTCTCCGCATCCGGATCTCGGGACTGACCGTCGGCCTCGGACTCCTCCTGGCCGGGACCGGAAGGGGCCTTCCCCGCCTTCCCGTGCAGGCCCTTCACGAGCTCGGCGAGTGTGTCCTTGGTCGGAGCCTGATGGACCTCCTCGTCATCGATGAGCTGATTCAGGGTCCGGAACAGCTCCTTCTGCTTCTCCTTCTTCTTGGCGTCGTCGTGGGCTCCGATCCCCCATTTTTCCTTCCACTTCTTGGCGCTGAACGTGAAGAAGGACGGTGTGTGGGCATTCCAAGGCGCAAGAGCGTCGACCGTGTTCTCCTTGCCGTCGATACGGCCCAGCCTGGTGTCGATGGCCCGCTGAAGTGGCTCCGTACCGGCACCGGTGGCGGTCGTGGGGGCGGTGGCCTCGCCGGGCGGAGCCGTCGCCCGGTCGGGAGCAGGTCCGGCCAGCACCCGGGCGGCGTTGGCCTCGGCCTCACGCTCGAAGCGGTCGGAGGGGTCGCTGACGGCGAGCCCGTCGCCCTGGTCCGTGCCGGCCACCGGTCCTTTCCGCTGCTGGATCACATGTGTCAGCTCATGGGCCAGGGTGTGCCGGTCCTCGCCCCCCTCGCCCATGACGACATGGTTGCCGGAGGTGTAGGCGTGGGCGCCCACCTCGCTCGCGGAGGCCTTGGCCGCGGCGTCGGTATGCAGGCGTACACCGGAGAAGTCCGCGCCCAGACGCGACTCCATGTCGCTGCGGATCGTGTCGTCCAGCGGATGGCCGGGCGAGCGCAGCACCTCGTGGACAGCGGAGCGCTGCACTGCGGGTTGTGCGTCCGGCTGGTGGCCGCAACCGGCGGAGTGTTCGTGCCGCTCCTCGGCGGCCCGGCGGAGCATCTGCACGACGGCGGCGTTGCCGGCCGTGGTCTGAAGGTTCAGCAGCCCGCTCTGCCGTACCGCCCGCGATGGTGAAGCCGCCGGAGTCCGTCGGGCGGGGGTTCCTGCGTCCCGATTCGTCTCGTGATCGCGCAAGGGAGCCTCGCCTCTGGTTCGGTACGCTGATTTGTCCTGTCTACACAGTCAGAGCGCATCAGCACCAGAGACAACCGGGCAGCGCCGACCGGTCGAACGGGCAGAAACGAGCGAGAGGGCCGGACTGCCGGACAGCGCCGGGGTGTTCGCTGCGCCGGTCGCGGCATCCGTCAGCCCCGGCCTGCGCGTTCCCCGGCCGGTCCCGGCAGGAGTAACAAGTCGGTGTCGTCAGATAGCCGGCTTCTCAGGCGGCGTTGGGTGGGGCGGGGGGTTGAAAGCACGCGGTGACGTCCTTGCCGCGGGTGCAGCGGTGGGTTTGCCAGTCGTCGGCGAGAGCGTCGACGAGCAGCAGTCCGCGCCCCCCGGGACTGTCGGAGGCGGGCTGACGTGGTGCGGGCAGGTCCGCTGACGTGTCGTGGACGGTCACGTGGAGACACTGCTCGTCCCACAGGAGGATCAGCTGTGCGTCACTGCGGGCGTGGACGTGAGCGTTGGTGATCAGTTCGGAGACGGTCAGCACAACGGAGTCCACGACGTGTTGTGCCTGGTGGCACCATTCGAGAGAGTCCAGGTGCCCTCGCGTCCAGTCCCGGGCTTCGGCCACGCCGCAGTTCATGGGAAGAGACCGCGCCCAGCCCACCGCTCTCAGCGAACTCTGCTCCGTCACCGTGACTCCTTCGGGCGTTCTGGGACCGCTCAGCAGCGTCCTGGGACGTAACGGATACCCTCCGGATTCCGGATGACGCCCGCGACCCGTGGCAACCGGCATCCTTGTCGGGACGGCAGTGCCGCGGGATCCCGACGGGGAACCGCAAGGTCTCCGAAGGCCCGCGTTCGTTCCTCGCCGCCGGCACGGAGACTTTCCGCTTCCGAGGCCGCGTTACCCGTGCTTCGCCATCCGGGCGGCACGCGCGTCAGTGTGGAACTCCCACGGAGGGGTGGGCAGCGCCTCACCGGTTTCAAGCAGCGTCTTGAGATTCGCGAGCACTGTCGGCCAGCCCTGTCCGATGGCTTCCCGGTCGGCGAGCGAACGGAACTTGGATTGGGTGAGGGTGAGCTTCACGATGTCGCGGTACGGCTCGATCTCAAATGTCACAAGGCTCTGTTCGGAGGCTGGATCAAGGGCCCGGCTCGGTTCGCCGAAGCCGAAGGAGAGCCGATGTGGAGGATCAACCTCCACAACCGTTCCAGCAGCATCGGAAATACCTGATCCATCGACCCGGACATGGTCGACCCGGCTGCCGACCCTCCAGTCCGAGACCTGGGCATGCCCCCAGAACTTCGCGGTGATGTCCGGGTCGGTCAGGGCGTTCCACACCTGCTCAGCCGTGGCTTTGATGTAGGTCGTGTAGACGTAGTCAGGAACTGGGCCTGTCTGGGACGACTCGGTCATGGCGTCCTCCTCCGCGCGGTTCTTGACCCCCGCGAGCACCGCAAGCTGCGGCTCCTCGAACTTCCAGATCCATCGGGTCTGGATCTGGTGGATCAGTACTGGGTTCAGATAGTGCAGTTTGCGTCGGCCATCCCGCACCGAGGTGACGAGATTCGCGGCCTCCAGGAGCTCAAGGTGCTGGCTGACCGACTGGCGGCGCATGTCGAGCCCTTCGCAGAGCTCCCCGAGCGTCAGCCCGGTCCGCTCGTGAAGCATGTCCAGCAAACGCCGTCGACCAGGATCTGCCAGGGCCTTGAACACCTTATCCGCATCCACGCGATCATTATGCAGGTAGTCACCTGCCTAATGCAAACGGCTCAGATCCAGCGACCCGCGGGAAGATTCACGAGTCGACGGCGTCAACAACCTGTGGCCCGGCAATGGCTGGGACGCTCGCGCGTCGTGGCTCTCGCGAGTGGCGAGGACGTGACCCATGTGGGTCCGGGCTCACTGCCTGAGCCCGCCTGTCGGGTACGGGAGCGCGAGAGTGGGGCCGGTCGGCTCGTAGCCGACGGTGACAGGGGCCGTGGGTGTCACCGTGCGGATGGGTAAGCCGTCGCGCCGGAAGGAACGCGGAGTCCTCCACGGTGCGGGACCGTCCGCTACGGGACCAGTCCCACGCCGACATAGCCCGGATACGGTGTGAGTTCGGGCGCGGGCGGGACCTGGAACCACTCGGGGCCCGTCACCACGCCCGGCTCGACCAGATCCAGCCCGTCGAAGAACCGCACGATCTCAGCGCGCGTCCTGGGCTGGAAGGGGATACGGCTGGAGTAGGTGCCGGCCACATGCTCCTCCGCCTCGGGGAATGCGTCGAGGCTGGCCTGCGCCAGCATGAGGCAGCTGCCCGACGGCAGCCGGCCGACCAGCTCCCGCACGATCGCGTGCGGGTTCTCCTCGTCGAGGATGAAGTGCAGGACGGCGATGAGCGACAGGGCCACCGGCCTGCTGAAGTCCAGGAAACCATGGGCGTGTTCGAGGATCGTGTCCGGTTCGCGGACATCGGCCTCCACGTAGTGCGTGGCGCCCTCAGGGGTGCTGACCAGCAGGGCTTCGGCATGGCGCAGCACGATGGGGTCGTTGTCCGCGTAGACGACCCGGGCCGTGGGGATGATCTCCTGGACGATCTGGTGCAGATTCGGCTCGGTCGGGATCCCGGTGCCGATGTCCAGGTACTGGTCGATGCCCTGGTGCGCCGCCCAGGCGGCCGCGCGGTGCATGAACGCGCGGTTCTGCTGCGCTCCGACCCGGATGAAGTCGGCCAGCTCCTCGCCCAGCTCGCGGTCGACGAGATAGTGGTCCTTGCCGCCGAGCAGATAGTCGTAGACGCGCGCGGGGTGCGGCTTGCTGGTGTCGATGGGGTGCTTGGGGTTGCCTGCCGTCATGGGTGCTCCGAGTGCTCCGTTGCGGTCCGGACGTGGCGTGGAATCGGTGGGAACGAGCGAGTCCGGGCGGAGGGGCCGCCACGCTCACGCACTGCTCGCCTCCCGTCCTCACCTCGAAGTCTGTCACTTCCGCGGTGTGACGAGCCTTTCGCGGCCCCGAGCCGGCCCCGGCGGAGGGCCGGGTGGGCCCGGACCCGCCCGTCCTCCTGCCCGGACCCGTTCAGTCTCCTGCCCGGACCCGTTCAGTCTCCTGCCCGGCCCGGCTCAGTCTCCTGCCCGGCCCGGCTCAGTCTCCTGCCCGGCCCTGCCCGACCCGCCCGCAGTCCCCGTCTCAGGGCAGTACGCCCGCCATGGGCACCGGAACCGGCACGTCCACCTCCGTCACCAGTGGCAGATCCCCGGCCGACCGCCCCGCGTACACCGTGAACACCCCCGGCTCGACGCGCCAGCACCGCTCCGCCACGCACCAGTGCCGCAAAGACCGTCCCGGTACCCGGACGACCACTTCGGCGCTCTCGCCGGGCCGCGCGTGTACGGCGGCATGGCCCGCGAGCCAGCGGACCGGGCGCTCCACGGCCGATACCGGTCGCGCCAGATAGAGCTGGACGACCTCGCGCCCCGCACGGCCGCCCGTGTTGCGGACCCGTACCCGTACGTCGAACGAGCCGTCGCCCGACACGGCTCCGGGGGGTTCGAGCCGTTCGTACTCCCAGCTGGTGTACCCGAGACCGTGCCCGAACCAGTACGCGGGCGCCACCGGCCCCCGCAGCCAGGCCCGGTAGCCTATGTGCAGGCCCTCCGTGTAGCGCAGCGCGCCGTCCCGGGGCGTGGTGCCCAGCACCGGTACGTCGTCCTGCCGGGCCGGCCAGGTCGTGGGCAGCCGCCCGCCCGGCTCCGTACGGCCGAGGAGGACATCCGCCACAGCATGCCCCGCCTCCTGGCCGGGGAACCAGCCGAGCAGCACCGCCGCCACCTCGTCCCGCCAGGGCAGAACCACCGGGCCGCCCGCGTTCACGACGACCACCGTGTCGGGACGGACGGCGGCCACGGCCCGTACCAGCTCGTCCTGACCGACGGGCAGTGCGAGCGAGAGGCGGTCGCTGCCCTCGGACTCGGTCTCCTCCGTGGTTCCGACCGCCACCACGACGGCATCGGCCGCGCGGGCCGCCGCGACCGCTTCGGCCAGTGCGGCGGCGGGGGGCGAAGCCGGTGGCGCGGCGGCGAGGACCGTGGCGACTCCGGTGCCGGGGGCCAGTCCGCGCCGGGCGACGATCTCGGTCTCCGCACCCGCGGTGAGGGTGATCCGGCCGGAGCGGTACGGGGGCGACACATGGATATGGGTCGGGTCGTCGGTCTCCGGGGCGAACACACCCTCCACCACGGTCCGGCCATCGGCGGTCAGCGAGACCGGGCCGAATCCGCCGACCGCCAGGGTCCACTCACCGCTCGCCCCCGGCCGCAGCAGGGTGCGGATCTCCACGGTGGCCGCGCCCTCGGTCCTGGCCGGTTCCACGATCCGCCCCGACAGCCGGTGTTCGGAGTGCAGTACGGCGCCACCGGCGTCCAACAGGCTGACCAGGAAGCCGGGTTCACCGGTCTCCGGATTGCGTGCCGCCTCCCGGGTGAGCGGCGCGGGCCCGCGTCCGGCCGGCACCCCGGGTGTATGCAGCAGCCGCACCCCCGGGCCGAGCGCCGCCCGGATCCCCTCCAGCGGGGAGACGACGGAGCCGGGGAAGACCTCGGCGCTGCCCCCGCCCTGGATACGCAGCCCGGCGGCCCGCGGCCCGATCACGGCGACGGTCCGCAGTTCCCGCGGGTCGAGAGGAAGCACCTGCCCCGCGTTGCGCACCAGCACCATGCCGGCCGCCGCTGCCCGGCGCAGCAGTGCGCGCCGCTCCGCATCGGGCACCACAGGACGCCACACCGGAGCCGGTGTGCCGAGCGCGCCCACCCGGTCGGCCAGCCGCAGCAGCCTGCGCACCTTGTCGTCCACCGCGGACTGGGCCACCGCCCCAGACCGTACGGCCGCCAGCAGCGCATCGCCCCAGGCACCGGCCGGTCCGGGCATGGCGAGATCCTGGGCGGCCCGCGCCGTCTCCACCGTGGCGCGCACCGCACCCCAGTCCGAGATCACCAGGCCGTCGAAGCCCCACTCGCCCTTCAGCGGTTCGTCCAGCAGCGGACTCGCCGACATGGTCGCGCCGTTGACCCGGTTGTACGCCGACATCACCACCCACACACCGGCCTCGACGGCGGCCTCGAACGGCGCCAGATAGACCTCGCGCAGGGCCCGTTCGCCCACCCGGACATCGACCGTCAGCCGGTCGGTCTCGGCGTCGTTGGCGACGAAGTGCTTGGCCGTCGCGGCGACTCCGCCCGCCTGCACACCGCGGATGAGGGCGGCACCGGTACGGGAGGTGAGCAGCGGATCCTCGGAGCAGCACTCGAAGTGGCGGCCGCCGAGCGGCGTCCGGTGCAGGTTCAGCGTGGGCGCCAGCAGTACGTCCACGCCCTTGGACCGGGCCTCGGCCGCGAGCAACCCGCCCAGTTCCGCGGCGAGTTCCTCGTCCCAGGCCGCCGCGACGGCGGTGGGTGACGGCAGGACGAGCGAGGTCTCGCGTTCGTCCCACGACTCACCGCGTACGCCCACCGGCCCGTCGGATGTCACCATCGCCCGCAGCCCGGCCGCCGGTTCGGCGTGCGTGCGCCAGCCGGAGGCCCCGGTCAGCAGACGCACCCTGGCCGCCGGGCTCAACGCGGCGACCAGGGCGTCCAGTTCTTCGTCGGTCATGAAGCCCCCTCCGCGCTCTCCTTCGGAGAGCGCTCTCCCGTATCGGCTGCAAGGGTACGGCGCGCACGTGCCCTTGTCATTCCCTCCACGCCGGCCTTACTTTTGCGCCCTGCGACGTGTCCGAGGGGCGCGTCCGAGGCGCGAGTGGGGGAGCCGAGCATGGCCGCATCCGGTCGTCATCGCCGTTACGAGCCAGGCCGGATCAACCGTGCCTCGCTCGCGGTCACCGCGGGCGGCGCCGGGCTCGCGCTGCCGCTGCTCACCGCCGCACCTGCGGGCGCCGCCACGGCAGACGTCTGGAACAAGGTGGCGCGCTGCGAATCCACCGGCAACTGGCAGATCAACACCGGCAACGGCTATTACGGCGGGCTCCAGTTCAGCCGGTCCACCTGGCAGGCGTACGGCGGCGGTGTCTACGCCGCGCGGGCCGATCTGGCGACCCGGCAGCAGCAGATCGCGGTCGCGGAGAAGGTGCTCAGGGCGCAGGGTCCCACCGCCTGGCCGGTCTGCTCGGTACGGGCCGGGCTCAGCAGGGACGATGCCGCGCCGAGGACGGTCGTGAAGGCCGGGGCGCCGAAGACGGCCGTACGGACCGGGACCGGAACGGCCGGCCGAGCGGCCCCGAAATCCCGTACCGCGGCGCCGGAGCACACATCCGCCCCGAAGCCCCGGAGTGAGCCGCACCCCAGGACCCCGGCCGGCTCCAAGACCGGTGCCGCGCCCGCGGCGTCGGCGAGGCCGTCGGCGACCGTCGCTTCCGCCACGCACCACGACGCGTACACGGTGGTCAGCGGTGACTCGCTCTCCCGGATCGCCGAGGCCGAGCACGTCAGCGGCGGCTGGCACCGGCTGTACGAGGGCAACCGCCCGGTGGTCGGCACCGACCCCGACCTGATCTTTCCCGGCCAGCGGCTGACCATCGACGGGCAGCAGCGGAAGGCCCGGTCCGGACACGCCCCCGCCGCGCCCCGGACCGCGGAGCCCCGTACGGCACATACGGCGCACACCACGACGGCGCCCGCCGGACCCGCGGCGAAGTCCCACCGGACGGCGCCCGCGCAACACCACCCCGCTTCGGCTGCTCAACGCCACCCCGCTTCGGCCGCGTCCTCGACGGCCCTGGTCGCACCCGTGCCCGGCCACCACACCACGGCCTACCGCGCGTCCGGCGGTTCCTGGTCCAGCGGCCACCACACCGGTATCGACTTCCCGGTCGCGACGGGCACCTCGGTCAAGGCGGTCGCCGCGGGCCGAGTGGTCGCCGCCGGGTGGGGCGGTGCCTATGGCTACCAGGTGGTCATCCGGCACGCGAACGGCACGTACACCCAGTACGCCCATCTGTCCGCACTGACGGTCCGGATGGGCCAGAACGTCCAGCAGGGGCAGCGCATCGCCCGCTCCGGGTCGACCGGCAACGCCACCGGACCGCATCTGCACTTCGAGGCGCGGACCGGCCCGGACTACGGCAGCGATATCGATCCGTTGGGCTACCTCAGGGCGGGCGGCGTCGCCGTGTGACCGTCCTTCTTGGTGCGGGTGCGCGCTGCCACCAGATGCGGCTGCGGCGCGGGCCCGCCGGGTGGCGGGACCGTGGCGGAGGTCTGCCGGCCCTGTGACTGTGAGCCGCGCGGGGTTCCGGCGTCCGGCCGGTCGTCCGGCCCGTGGGGGGTCCCGGCGTCCGGCCCGTGCGTGGCCCCGGAGTCCGGCCGGTCGGCGGCGAGCCGCTCCGTCGTCAGCAGGATCAGTCCGCCCGCCGCCACGACGCCGCAGGCGAGCGCCAGCACCGTACCGGTCACCCCGTAGCGGAACTGCTCACCGAAGAGCGTGACACCGAGCGCGGCGGCCAGCACCGGATTGACGACGGTCACGGTCGCCAGCGGGGCCGCGAGCCCGGCCCCCCGGTACGACGCCTGCGAGAGCAGTACCCCGGTCGCCGCGAACCCGGCGATGGCCAGCAGGCTCGGCCACTCGGCGGTCGGTGAGTGCGAGGTCCAGTCCACCGCGACGGTCTTGACGAAGACCGAGGCGGCGCCGAAGGCCACCCCCGCGGCCGTTGCCATCACGACGCTCCGCACCACCGGCTTGCGCACCCGCAGAGCGGTGAGGAACAGCAGGGCGATCCCGCCGAAGGTCGCCAGCGCCAGTACGGTCCGCTCGCCGCCGGGCAGCGTGCCGCTGCCCGCACCGCCGGTCAGGGCGAGCAGCCCGGCAAGCCCCACCGTGGCCATGATCGCGCCACGCCAGGCGGCGGCCCCCGCCCTGCGGCGTACGAAGACGGCAGCCATCGGGAGTGCGAAGACGATGGTCAGGGCACCCAGTGGCTGCACCAGGCTGAGTGGCCCGTAGGCCAGCGCGATCACATGCAGTCCGGCCCCGAGGCCGTTCAGTGTCATGGCCGCCCACCAGCCGGCGTGACGCAGGGGTGCGTAGGGGCTGCCGGGGGTGGCCACGGCGACACGTTCCTGCACGATGGCCCCGGCCGCATACGCGACCGCGGAGACCAGCGACAGCAGCACGGACAGCGCGAGGGCACTCATGTATCAACGATCTCTCCTTTCGGCCGGATTGTCGTCGTACCCAGGCACCGAATCGTTCGTACTACCAGAGCAGTACGCGGCAACCCGGGAGGTAGTCCTCGCGGCGGTCGTGCAAGAGCCGCAAACCCCCCGGGAGCCGCGCACCGCGGCTACCGGGCGGTTCGCGGCGTGGTCACCGGGTGGTCAGGGCGCGGCCTTCAGAGCATCCTGCGGCGCCTGCCCAGCCAGGTCTGGGCGATGACCACGACCGCCAGGAAGGCGCCGCTGACCACCTGCTGGTACGCGGAGTCCAGCGAACCGATCTGGTTGATCACGTTCTGGATGACCTTCAGCAGCAGCACCCCGACGAGCGAACCGCTGATGAAGCCGAATCCGCCGGTCAGCAGCGTGCCGCCGATGACGACGGCCGAGATCGCCTCCAGCTCCATGCCCGAGCCGAGAATGGTGACACCGGAGACCAGCCAGGCCGCGTTGAGCGCGCCCGCGAGCCCCGCGCAGACCCCGGAGAGCGCGTACACGGTGGTCTTCGTACGGGCCACGGGGGCGCCCATCAGCGCCGCCGCGTCCTCGTTCCCGCCGACCGCGTACACATACTGGCCGAAGCGGCTGCGGCGCAGCACCACCGCTCCCAGGACGAAGAGCGCCAGGGTGATCCAGACCGGAACCCCCAGGCCGAGCCAGCTGTCCTGGCCGAGGTGGGCGAAGAGCGAGGAGCCGTCGACGAGGTAGGTCGTCGCCCCCTCGTGGGTGATCGCCAGCAGGATGCCGCGCGCGGCGAGCAGCGACGCCAGGGTCACGATGAACGGCGCCAGCCGGGCCCGCGCGATCAGCAGGCCGTTGACCAGGCCGATCAGCCCGCACACCGCAAGCGGCAGCAGCAGCGCCACCAGCGTCCCGTACCGCGAGCCCCAGGCCCCGAGCACACCGCCCAGCGCGAAGAGCGAGCCCACCGACAGATCGATGCCGCCGGTGATGATCACAAAGGTCATCCCGAGGGCGACGACGGCGAGGAAGGCCGAGGAGACGGCCATGTTTCCGAGGTTGTCGGCGGTCAGGAAGGTGTCGAAGCTCAGCGATGCCGCGATCACGGCGACGACCAGGGTCACCAGGGCGCCGTGCTGCTGGGCGAGCGCGCTGATCCGCTCGCCGCGGGTCGATCCGGTGGGCTCGTCCCCTTCGGCCTCGCGGCCGGTCCCGATGGTCTGCACGGCGGTCACCGCTTCCCCCGTTCCCGTGCCGCGTACACCGCGAGCACGATCACCACGGCCTGGGCGATCTGCGTCCAGGACGGAGGCAGATCGTGCTTGATGAGCGTGGCGGTGAGCAGCTGGATGAGGACGGCCCCCGCCACGGTGCCGCCGATCCTGATGCGGCCGCCGCTCAGCGGCGTACCGCCGACGACGACCGCGGTGATCGCGGAGAGTTCCATCAGATTGCCGAGCGAGGTCGGATCGCTGGCCTGCAGCCGCGCCGACGCGAGGACCCCCGCGACGGCGGCCAGCACCCCGGAGCAGACATAGACCAGGATCAGCACCCGCCGGACCGGAAGCCCGGCCAGCTGGGCGGCGGGCCGGCTGTCGCCGATGGCGAGCAGCTGCCTGCCGAAGGTCGTACGCCGCACGGTGAACGCGACGACCAGGGCGAGCGCCGCCGCGATCAGCACCAGATACGGGATGCCGAGCACGTCCCCGGAGCCCAGCGACGCCATGCCCGGGTCGTGGATGTCCTTCAGCTGGGGGAGCAGGACCAGGGCGATCCCGCGTCCTGCGACCATCAGTGCCAGGGTCGCGACGATGGGCTGGACGCCGATGAACGCGATCAGCGATCCATTGGCCACCCCCACCACGATCCCGCCGACGACGGCCGTGATGAGCGCGATCCACACCCCGTAGCCGAGGTAGAGCGAGACCAGCGAGGTCGAGAGGGCCATCACCGAGCCGACGGAGAGGTCGACGCCCTCGCTGCCGATCGCCAGCGCCATCCCGAGCGCCACGATGAGGACCGGTGCGACCTGCACGGCCTGGGTGCGGAAGTTCTCCGCGGACAGGAAGTGCGGGGTGAAGGCGATATTGGCCAGGATCAGTACGGCCACCCCGGCGTACACGCCGTACTCCTGGAGGAGCCGCAGCAGCCGGTCACGGTCGTAGGAAGTGCGCCGGAGCGCCAGGTCAGTCATGGTCCCCGCCCTTCGCGGCGATGGCCCGCAGCAGTCGCTCCCCGGTGACGGCGTCACCGGACAGCTCCGCGACGACGGCGCCGTCCCGCAGGACGACGACCCGGTCGGAGCCCTCGATCAGCTCCTCCATGTCGGAGGAGATCAGCAGGACGCCGAGCCCGTCCTCGGCGAGTTCGTCGATGAGTTTCTGCACCTCGGCCTTGGCACCGACGTCGATGCCCCGGGTCGGCTCGTCCAGGAGCAGCACCTTGGGGTGCATGGCGAGCCAGCGGGCGAGCAGCACCTTCTGCTGGTTGCCGCCGGAGAGTTCGCCCACCTTCTGGTGCGGGCCCGCGGCCTTGATCCGCAGCCGCGTCATGAAGGTCTCCACGATGCTGTCGATGCGTTTCTCGTCGACCAGGCCGAAGCGCGAGAGCCCCGGCAGTGCGGCGAGGGCGATGTTCTCCCGTACCGAGAGCCCCGGCACGATGCCCTCGGCCTTGCGGTCCTCGGGCAGCAGACTGATGCCCGCCCGGATGGCGGCCGGGGTGGAGCCGGTACGGACGGCGCCGCCCGCGACCAGCACCCGGCCCGTGTCGGGCGGCAGCGCCCCGGCGATGGCCTTGGCGGTCTCGCTCCGGCCGGAGCCGAGCAGCCCGCCGAGACCGACCACCTCACCGGGCCGGATGGTGACCGACACCCCGTCCAGCACATGACGTACCGTCAATCCCTCTGCACTCAGGACGGGTTCGGCGCCCTCGATGTGTCCGCCGGTGAACTTGGTGAGGCCCTCGCTGCGCACCTCGCCCATCTCCCGCCCGAGCATCAGCGAGACCAGCCGCAGCCGGTCGAGCTCGGCGATCGGCCCGGTGTGCACGACCTTGCCGTCCCGCAGCACGGTGACGTTGTCGCAGACCTCGTACAGCTCCTCCAGGCGGTGGCTGACGTAGATCACCGCGATCCCGCGGTCGCGCAGCATCCGGATCACCCCGAACAGGGTCTGGACCTCGGCCGGTTCGAGCGAGGACGTCGGCTCGTCCATGATGACCACCCGGGCGTCCACCGAAACCGCGCGGGCGAGCGCCACCATCTGCTGGGTGCCGACGCCGAGGGACCGCAACGGCCTGCGCACATCGGTACGGACACCCAGTGAGCGGAGCGCCTCGTCCGCCTCGCGGTGCATCCGGCGGAAGTCGATCAGGCCGATACGGTTGCGGGGCTCGCGGCCGAGGAAGAGATTGCGGGCCACGCTCAGCAGCGGGACCAGATTCACCTC
Organism: Streptomyces sp. NPDC059398; assembly: GCF_042751845.1. Lineage (NCBI taxonomy): Bacteria > Bacillati > Actinomycetota > Actinomycetes > Kitasatosporales > Streptomycetaceae > Streptomyces > Streptomyces sp. NPDC059398. The sequence continues at coordinate 27,777 of NZ_JBHYWP010000024.1, forward strand.
CTGGTAGATCGTGGAGATCCCGGCGTGCTGTGCGGCGAGCGGGGTGGCGAAGGAGGCCGGTTCCTGACGGTAGGTCAACTCGCCTTCGTCAGGGTGGTAGACACCGGTCAGTACCTTGATGAGGGTGGACTTCCCGGCGCCGTTCTCACCGATCAGCGCGTGGACCTCACCGGGCCGCACCGCGAAGTCCACCCCGTCGAGCGCGCGGGCACCCGGGAAGGTCTTGGTCAGACCGGTGACGGACAGCACCGGCGCCTCGGGCGCCCCCATGCTCAGAACGCCTTGTCGATGTCGGACTTGGCGTTGTCCTTGCTGTACTCACTGTCCTGGATGACGATGTCCTGCGCGACCTTCTGGCCCTTGGTGAAGTTGTCCAGCGTCTCGAAGGCGAGCGGCCCGAAGCGCGGGTTGGACTCCACGTCACCGCTCATCCAGCCGTCCACGATCTGCTGGACGCCGTTGCGGGTGCCGTCCACCGTCACGATCTTCACCGCGCCGGCCTTCTTGCCCGCGCCCTTGAGCGCGTTGACGGCGCCGAGGCCCATCTCGTCGTTCTCCGCGTAGATCCCGGCGATGTCGGGGTTCGACTGGATGAGCTGTTCGGTGACCTGCTGGCCCTTCTCGCGTACGAAGTCACCGGTCTGCTCGAAGACCACCTTGAGCCCGGGGGCCTTGGCCTTCAGCTCGTCCTTGAAGCCCTTGGTGCGTTCGGTGGTGACGTTGTTGCCCGCGGAGCCCAGCAGAATCGCGAGCTTCCCCTTGCCGCCGGTCGACGCGATCATCTGGTCGGCCGCCCGCTTGCCCTGCTGGACGAAGTCCGAGCCGATGAAGCTGACGTAGTCCTTGCACGGGGTGGCGTTGATCTTCCGGTCCACGGTGACGATCGGGATGTGCTTCGCCGCCGCGGTACGGAGCACCGGGCCCCAACCGTCCGAGTTCAGCGGGGCGATGACCAGCAGGTCCGCGCCCTTGGCCATCAGGTCCTGGACATCGCTGATCTGCTTGGAGAACTGCGACTGCGCGTTGGCCGTCAGCAGCTTCAGACCGCGCTTCTTGGCCTCGGCCTTCATGGACGCGGTCTCGGCGATCCGGAAGGGGTTGGCCTCCTTCTCGGACTGCGAGAAACCGATCGTGGCGTTCTTGATGTCGAGCTTCTTGCCGCCGAACTGACCGATGGTGCAGCTCTTGGCGTCGCCCGCGGTCGGAGTGGCGACGACCTGGCCCGAATCGCCCTTGCCGGACGAGGCGGAGGTGTCCTTCGAGCCGTCGTCCTCGGACTTGGCGCAGCCGGACGCGAGCGCGAGGCACGCGGTGAGGCCGGTGGCGAGAAGAGCTTTGCTGGTGGTGCGTCGAAGGAGCATGGTCGGATTCATGGCGTCCCCAGATTTGGCGCAGGCCCGTGGTGGTTGAGGCACGGGAGGCGGGCTCGTACGAGTCGACTCACAGCGTTCCGGGGCACTTTTTACAACGTTAGAAGGGTCCTGTAAACCCTTCGCGTACCTGACAACCCAATACCGGGCCTGATCCCGCGTCACCGGCGCCCCAGAGTGCTCTCCCGCTCCACCAGCCTGAATTCCGCGGCCAGTTCACGTCCGGCGCGCGTCCCGCCCGACTGCTCGCTGTGCTGGTCGGAGCCCCCTTCCGGACTCTGGAGACCGCCGATGACCGACTCCACGGCGAGCCGCGCGATGGACTGCTTGTCGGGCGAGACGGTGGTGAGTGTGACCGCACCGAATCTGCCCTCCGCGATGTCGTCGAACCCCACCACCGCCACATCCCACGGCACCCGCAGCCCCCGCTCCGAGAGCACCCGCATCGCACCCACCGCCACCAGGTCGTTGTAGGCGAAGACGGCGTCGGGCCGCTGTCCCGAGTCCAGCAGCCAGGCCATCGCCTGCGCCCCGTCCCCGCGGTCCCAGCCGCTGGTCGGGGCCGCCAGCCCGTCGGGCGCGGGCAGCCCGGCGGCCGTCAGCTCCTCGCGCCAGCCGCGGAGCCGCAGTTGGGCGGGCCTGTTGATGCGGTCGGTGCGGGCGCCGAGGTAGGCGATCCGGGTGCGGCCGAGCCCGATCAGATGCCGCACCGCGCAGCGCGAGGCCGCGACGTTGTCGATCGCGATGTGGTCGTACGGGAGGGCGTCGTACTCGCGCTCGCCGAGCAGCACCAGCGGCGCGTCATGGATCCGGCTGCTCAGATCCTCGGGCTCCAGCTCGATGGGGGAGAGGATCAGCCCGTCGATGACCCGCCCCCGGAATCCCTGACTGACCAGGATCTCCTGTTCGCGCTCGCCGCGTGTGTGGTCGAGCAGCACCGTGTAGTCGTGCTCGGCCGCCGCGTCGATGACGGCCCCCGCCAGCTCGGCGAAGTACGGGTTGCCCAGTTCGGGCACGGCGAGCGCCAGGATTCCCGTACGGCCTTTGCGCAGGTGGCGGGCGGTGAGGTTCGGTACGTAGCCGAGCTCGTCGATCGCCGCCTGCACTCTGGCCCGCATCGCCGGAGTGACGTGCTGGTAGTTGTTCACCACGTTCGAGACGGTCTTGATCGAGACGCCCGCGAGCCCGGCGACGTCCTTGAGGCTTACGCCCACTGAGTCTCCCCTCCGAGTTGGTCATGCCGCTGGACAGCAGGCAGGAGTCGTGCTGTCATGCCAACTGCCGTTCCTTCCAACGTTGTACAGACTGATGCAACGAGCCGCCACCCTTCCTCACCAAAGGAGGATCCGTGCGCATCCGAAGAAATCTGGCCCTACTCCTCGCCGCCGTCACCGGCTTCGCGGGGCTCTCCGCGATGCCGGCCGCGTCGGCCGCGCCGGCCAGGTCCGCACACCCGAGCACCACCGTCACCGCCCATGGGCTGAAGGGGGAGTACTACACCCAGTCGGCCCCGGGAGCCTTCGACTTCGCGCAGCTCAAGGCCACCGGATTCGACCCGGACATCGACTTCCCCACCCTGGAGTCACGGCTCCAGTCCGCCACCGGCCAGTCGGACAACGACAGCGTCCGCTGGACCGGGAAGATCGTCCCGGAGAAGACCGGCGCCCATACGTTCTCGATGATCGGCGACAACGGCTTTCGGCTCTGGATCGACGGGAAGCCGGTCATCGACCACTGGGTCGACGACTGGGAGAAGGAACAGACCTCCCAGCCGGTCGAGTTGACGGCGGGCAAGGCCTACGACATCAAGATCGAGTACTTCGAGCACGAGGGCGGTTCCAACCTCCATCTGAAGTGGACCCCGCCGGGCGGCACCAAGACGCCGGTCCCGCAGTCCGCGTTCCGGCTGCCCGACGGATACGACTACGACGGTGCCATCGCCGCCACCGTCCAGAAGTCCGGCCGCACCCTCAAGCTCGACTTCGCGCAGAAGCTGGCACCCCCGCCCGCCGGACTCGCCGGACATCTCGACGCCGAGATAGGCGGCGCTACCTGGCCGCTGGGCGCCGTCAAGGCCGACCGCTCCGACCCGCACAGCCTCACCGTCGCACTCAAGCAGCCCGTGGTCGGCAAGAAGGGCGGCGGTGCCAACGGTCTCGCCGACATCCGCTACGACGGCAAGGGTTCGCTGAAGAGCCGCGACGGCAAGGCGGTCGGCGCCTTCTGGTCGAGCGGTTCCAACAACTCCGAGTACGAGCTGCGCACCAAGTGGGCGGACGACGTCAGCCCGTCCAACGCCCACCCCGAGTACCCGCGACCCCAGCTCACCCGGGACGACTGGCAGAACCTCAACGGCAGCTGGCAGTTCGCCGCGGCCAAGGCGGGCGAGAAGCCGCCGGTCGGGAAGAAGCTGGCGGAGAAGATCCTCGTCCCGTACCCGGTCGAGTCCCAGCTCTCCGGAGTGGAGCGGCACGAGGACCGGATGTGGTACCGGCGTACGTTCACCGTCCCCAAGGGCTGGAAGGTCGGCTCGGGCAAGCGGCTCCAGCTCAACTTCGGGGCCGTGGACTGGCAGGCCGATGTGTACGTCAACGGCACCAAGGTCACCGAACACAAGGGCGGCTACGACAAGTTCAGCGCGGACATCACCGACGCGCTGAAGCCGGGCCGCACCCAGGAGGTGATCGTCGGGGTCTATGACCCGACCGACGCCAAGGACGGCGAGAACCCGCCGATGGGCAAGCAGCGCCAGGACCCCAGCGGTATCTGGTACACCCCGTCGTCCGGCATCTGGCAGACCGTGTGGATGGAGCCGGTCGCGGCCGACCACGCGGACTCCCTCAAGCTCACCCCGGACGTCAAGGCGCAGAAGGTCGCCGTCGAGGTGCAGGGTGTGCGCGGCGGAGTGCCGGTCACGGCGACCGCGTACGACGGCAGGCGCAAGGTGGGCACCGCCACCGGACGTACCGGCACCGCGCTGAACGTGCCGGTGCCCAGGCCGCACCTCTGGTCGGCGGACGACCCGCATCTCTACCGGCTCAAGGTCACCGTCGGCTCCGACCGGGTCGGCAGCTACTTCGGGATGCGCTCCATCGCGGTCGAGAAGGTGAACGGCACCCCGCGCACCGTGCTCAACGGCAAGCCGGTCTTCATGATGGCCACCCTCGACCAGGGCTTCTGGCCGGACGGGCTGTACACCGCGCCGACCGACCAGGCCCTCGCGTACGACCTCAAGATGCACAAGGCGATGGGCTTCAACGCGGTCCGCAAGCACATCAAGGTCGAACCGGACCGCTGGTTCTACTGGGCGGACAAGCTCGGGCTGCTCGTCTGGCAGGACATGCCGGCCATGGAGGCGGGCACCAACCCGTCGCCGGCCGCGCGCACCGAGTACGAGCACGAGATGAAGCAGATGATCGACCAGCACAGCAGCCACCCGTCGGTCGTCATGTGGGTGACGTTCAATGAGGGCTGGGGCCAGTACGACATGGCGCGCATCGCCGACCAGGCCAAGGCCTGGGACCCGACGCGTCTGGTCAACAGCATGTCCGGGATCAACCTGGGAGCCGACGGCGGTACCGGCGACATCATCGACGAGCACGGCTATCCCAGTCCGGCGCTGCCGGCGCCCGACGGGAGACGCGCGCTGGTCAGCGGTGAGTACGGCGGACTCGGACTGGCTGTCCCGGGGCACGCCTGGGCGGTGCAGCAGTCATACGTCGCGGTCGACCCGGCCACGTACACGGACGACTACCTCACCAAGCTCAATGAGGTACGCAAGCTCGCCTGCCAGGGCAGCAACGGCGCCGTCTACACCCAGATCTCGGATGTGGAGGGCGAGCTGAACGGGCTGATGACCTACGACCGGAAGGTCATCAAGCCGGATGTGAAGCGGGTCAGGGACGCCCAGCAGGCGCTGATCCATGACGCGTCGCAGGCGGTTCCGGCAGGGTGCCCGTCCTCCTGACGGGGCCGGGTGCCCCGTGCCGTACGCGGCCCGGGGCACCCGGAGCATTCCGGTCGGAACTCTTGACGCGAGCCCGACAGGAACCAACAATGATCGCGTTCTGACAACGTTGTCCAAGGAGGCGGAGCGGCGTGTCGCACCACCCGTACCAGCCGAGCCGACGCCGTTTCGCCCAACTGCTGGGCGTCTCCGCCGCACTGACGGCCGTTCCGCTCGTGACGGGCACACCCCCCGCCGCCGCGGACAGCGGCCGGCCGGCCCGCGGCGGCCACCCCGACACGGTGGCGGGCACCTACTACCGGGTCCTGCTCGACCACACCCGCTGGTCCGAGACCCAGTGGGACGCGAAGTCCGGCCACTACACCGCCACCGACTTCGGTTTCGCCGTCGTCCTGGGCCATGCGCTGCTGCTGACGCGCGGCACCTATGACGCGGACGCCGCGGGGGTGGACGAAGCGACCCTGCGCGCGCGGACCCTCGCCACGATCCGCCACTTCGCCGCTTCCAACCGGCTCACCGGCGGCACCGAATGGGGCCGCACCCTCTTCTTCGACACCACCTTCCAGTCGTACTTCATCCTCGCCGCACGGCTGCTCTGGTCCGGCCTCGACGAGAAGACCCGGGCGAACGTCGACACCATCGCCCGCGCCCAGGCCCGGTACACGACATCCCTCGGCACCGGCGACGACCCCGCGTCGGGCAGCTGGACCCCGCACGGCGCCACCGGCGGCTTCCAGGGCGACACCAAACTGGAGGAGATGGGTGTCTACGCCCAGTCGCTCGCACCGGGCCTCGCCTGGGCGCCCTCCGACCCCCAACAGGACGCCTGGCGTGCCGCGTTCGGCCGCTGGAGCCGCAACGAGACCGGGCTGCCCGCGGCCGACCTCGCCAACCCGGCCCGGGTGGACGGCGTACCGGTCAGCGACAACACCGCGCAGAACCTGTACGACACGTTCATCGTCGAGAACCACGGCTCGTTCGGCCCGCACTACCAGGAGGAACTCTGGCGCACCTCCGGCCGCAACGCCGCCCACTTCATCACCGCGGGGCAGCCGCTCCCCGAGGTACTCACCGCCCAGCCGAACGCCGGCCCGCTCTGGGACACCCTGCTCACCATGGCCAGCGACGCGGGCGAACCGCTGATGCCTATGGTCGAGGACCGCGAGCATCTGTACGGGCGCGATGTCATCCCGCTCGCCTTCCTCGCCCAGGTCGTCGGGGACCGGGCGGCGGCCCGCGCCGAGGCCGCACTCGCCGACCGGCTCGTCGCCTACCAGGCGTACCCGCCGGAGCACCGGATGGCGAAGTTCTCCGGGGAGCCCAAGTACGAGCCCGAGGCCCGAGCCGAGATCGCCATCAGCTATCTGCTGCACGAGTGGCGCGCCCGCACCGGCTCCCCGGTGCGCCCGCTGAGTGAACGTCAGCTGTTCGAACAGGCAAGCGGCGCAAAGGACTTCGGCGCCGGGCCCGGACTGCTGGCCCATCAGTCGCCCGGCGCCTGGGCGGCCGCTGTCACCAAACCCGGCTTCGTGAAGTTCGCCTGGCAGCCCGCCCACGACGACTGGCTCTTCGCGCTCAGCGGTCACACCCCGATGTTCCTCCCCGGCACCGGCGCCAAGGTGACCGCCCGCACCGCCGTGACGTACAGCGCGCTGCGCGACGGCTTCGACGGGAGCGCCAGTCTGCTCACCCTGGACAGCGGCTTCGCCGGCCTGACCACGCTGCCGTCCGGCGCGGTGGTCTACGCGACGTCCGGCACCGGTGCGGGGGAGGGCCATCTGGAGGTGCGGAACCTGACCATGCCGGGCATGCCAGGACTGGACGGCAGCCGCACCTACACGGCGGCCGACGGAGCGGTCACCGTGCCCGCGCAGGACGGCGCCGCGCCCACGGCGACAGCCGGACGCACCGACGAACTCCCCTGCGCGGCAAGCGAGTTCCGCTATGTACGGATGCAGGGAATCACCCCGGACCCGGCCTACGGATACTCGCTCTACGCCATCGAGGTCCGCGATGGTGCCACAGGCACCGACCTGGCCAGGGGCGCCACCGCCACCGCGTCGTCCGAGGACACCGGCAGAGCGGCGGCCCTCGCGGTCGACGGCGACAACACGACCCGCTGGGCCGTGTCCCGCGCCGACCGGGGCCGGGCGGACAGCAGCCTCACCGTCGACCTCGGCACGGGGCGCCGGTTCGACCGGGCCACCCTGCGCTGGGAGGCCGCGGCCGGCCGTGCGTACACCGTGCAGGGATCGACCGACGGGCGGAACTGGACCGAGCTCGCCCGCTATCCGCACCCCGATCTCACCAGCACGGGTGACTGGCTCTGCGTGGACGGGCGGGCCGGGCTCGTCGTACGCGGAGCGCGCAGTCCGCTCGCGGTGTACGGCGACACGGTCGTCCTCTGCGACGGGCCCGCCCAGCCGCTGCTCGTGGAGGGGTACCCGTCGGCCGACCCCGGCCGGACCCGCGCCGCCGCGGGCAGGAAGGTCCCGGCGGCCGACCACCCGGGCGTGCTGGCCTGTGACGCGGAGGGGTATCTGAGCCTCTTCAACCTCACCGCGCAGCCGGTCACCAGCACGGTCACGCTCCCGCAGGACACCCGCTCGGTCCGGCTCTACCCGGGCGACCAGCGCGTCACCGCGACGGGCACCGCGTACACGGCCGCACTCGGCGCGGCGGCGGCGGTCCTGGCCCCGGCACGGCTCACGCTGCGTACGGCGAAAGGCACACGGGTCCCCGCCGGGATGCGGGCCGAGGTGACCGACGCGGGCACGGTACGGCTCACCGGTCCTTCCGGCCGGTACACCGTCACCGCTCCGGGCGGCCACAGCGCCCGGGTGACCCTGCGCTCCGGACGCCCGTACGAGGTCAGGGTCCCGGGAGTCACCCCGTACCCGCTCACCGACGCCGCGCTCGGCCGGACCACCTTCCCGACGGCTCCGCTGCCGCCCGGCATGTCGGACCCCGCGGCGGCGGTCGACGGGCAGTCCCACACGTCGTGGACGCCGGGGCCGGGCGGGCGGATGGTGGTCGACCTCGGTTCGGTACGGCGGGTGAGCGCGGTGCGGGCGGTGTGGACCGGCGGCCGGACACCGGCGGCGCAGGCGGAGCTGAGCGCCGACGGCATCGGTTACCGGCCCGCCGGCCGGCTCTCCGCACGCTCCCGCCACGGTCATGACAGCGCACTGACCACGGACGGGTCCGCCCGCTACGTCGCCCTTTCCGTCCCCGGCTGGCGCCACGGCGACGCGGCGCTCGTCTCCCTCAGCATCACCTGAACCGGCGCCCCGCCGCCCGCCCCGATTCCCACAGCCCCCAGAGTCCCGGACCGGGCACCCGTAGTTCCCCCTTCATCCTCGCGGAGGTCTCCACCCATGTACTGGACACAACGGCTGCGCGGCGCAGGGACGGCCGTGGCCGCCGCAGCGCTCATCGGCGGGGTGCTCGCCGCGCCGGCGGCCGAGGCCGCGGGCGCCGGTCACGGTGGCCGGCTCACCGATCTCGTCAACCCGTTCATCGGTACGGAGAACGAGGGGAACACCTACCCGGGGGCCGCGGTGCCCTTCGGCATGGTGCAGCTCTCGCCGGACACCGGGCACAACACCGGCTACGACCACGCCCAGAACGAGATCCGCGGCTTCTCCAGCGTGCACATCTCAGGCGTGGGCTGCGGGCTCGGCGGGGACCTGCCGACCCTGCCGACCACCGGTGACGTCACCGAGACCGACTACGCCAAGTACGCGGCGAAGTTCAGCCACGACACCGAGAAGGCGAGCCCCGGCTACTACAAGGCGGTACTCGACTCGGGCATCACCGCCGAACTCACCGCCACCAAGCGGACCGGGGTGCAGCGCTACACCTTCCCCGCCACCGACAAGGCCAACGTCCTGCTGAACGCGGGCCAGTCGCTCCACAAGACGGTCTCCACCTCCGTAGAGGTCCTCGACTCCCGGACCATCCGCACCGCCATCACGGGCAGCGGCTTCTGCCAGGACACCAAGCCGTACACCCTCTACACCGTCACGCACTTCGACCGCCCCTTCACCACGTCGGGCACCTGGAAGGACGGCACGGTCACCCAGGGCTCACGCAAGTCCACCGGGACCGGCGGCAACGGCGCCTGGGTGCGCTTCGACACCTCCAAGGACCGCACGGTCGAGGCGACCACGGCCATCAGCTACGTCGACGCGACGGGCGCGGCCCGAAATCTGCGCGCCGAGGGCGGCAGGAGCTTCGACCGCGTCCACCGCGCCGCACAGGCGAGCTGGGAGGACCGGCTGGAGGACGTACAGGCGCAGGGCGGCAGCGACACCCAGCGCCGGACGTTCTACTCCTCGCTCTACCGGTCGTTCCTCGCGCCCAACATCGGCAGCGACACCGACGGCCGCTACACCGGCTGGGACCAGAAGATCCACCGTGCCAAGGGGTTCGACTACTACCAGAACTGGTCGCTGTGGGACACCTACCGCACCCAGACCCAGCTCCTCTCGCTCCTCGCGCCGCGCGAGGAACGGAACATGGCGATCTCCGTACTGAAGATCGACGAGCAGAGCGGCTGGCTGCCCAAGTGGGGTTACGGCACGGTCGAGACCAACATCATGACGGGCGACCCGGTCACCCCCTTCCTCACCAACGCCTACCGGCAGGGGCTGCTCAAGGGGTACGAGGAGCAGGCGTACCGGGCACTCAAGAAGAACGCCGACGGGACCCCGCCCACCGACTCCCCGGCGGTCGGGCGTGAGGCCAACGTCCAGTATCTGAAGGACGGTTTCGCCCCGTACATCAAGGACCGCCCCCATGCGAAGCCCGGCGACTCGGACTTCGACCACGGCGCGTCGGCCACCCTGGAGTACGCGCTCTCCGACGCCATGCTCGGCCAGATGGCTCGCGACCTCGGCCACCGGGCGGACGCCAAGCGCTACGCGGCCCGTGCGCAGAGCTACCGCAACATCTTCGACCCCTCGACCGGCTTCTTCCGCGCCCGTGACGAGAAGGGGAACTTCACCGGTCCCGCCGACCCGGCGCAGGGCGAGGGCTTCCACGAGGGCACGGCCTGGCAGTACCAGTGGATGGTCCCGCAGGACCTCTCCGGCATGGTCGACCTGATCGGCGGCAAGGACGCGGCCAACAAGCGCCTCGACTCCTTCTTCGCCTACGACCAGCTCCTCGCGGACCCGGCGAAGACGGCCACCGACGTGTGGGTCAACGGCCCGTACGACTACTACAACGCGGACAAGTACAACCCGCAGAACGAGCCCGACCTGATCGCCCCGTACACCTATCTCTCCACCGGCCAGCCGTGGAAGACCACCGATGTCGTACACGCCGCGCTGACGCTCTTCACGGACACCCCGACCGGTATGACGGGCAACGACGACCTGGGCACCATGTCCGCCTGGAACGTCCTGTCCTCCATCGGGGTCTTCCCGGTCCAGCCCGGCACCGACACCTGGGGCCTCTCGACACCCGCCTTCCAGCGTGTCGACCTGAGGCTCGACCGCCGCTACTACCCGCAGGGCCGCTTCACGGTGAAGGCGCCGGGGGCCTCGGACACCGACCGGTACATCCAGTCGGCGGCCGTGGACGGCAGGGCGCACGCGAAGACGTATCTCACCACCGACGAGATCCGCTCCGGCCGCACCCTCTCCTTCAGCGTCGGCGCCAAGCCGTCCGGCTGGGGTACGGAAGCCTCCGCCGCCCCGCCCGTCATCCGCTGACCGACGGCCGCTCCGCCCCGCCCGTCCCCGCGCCCGGGGGCGGGCGGTCCCCTTCGCGGGCGGGCAGCACCCCCACGGCCAGCCCGGCCAGTGCCACGCCCGCCCCGGTGGCCACCACGGCGGGCCAGCCACCGCCCGCCCACGCCAGCGAGCCCACCAGCGAGCCCAGCGCGATCCCGAGGAAACGGAAGGTGAAGTAGAGGGTGTTGAGGCGGCTGTGGATGCGCGGCTCCAGGGTGAACAGCACGGTCTGGCTGACGGCCTGACCGCCCCAGACCCCCACATCGAGCACGACGACCCCGGCCACCAGCCACCAGAAGCGGCTGCCGCCCGGCAGCAGCACCAGCCACCCTGCGATGACCAGACCGGTCAGCGCCGCCAGCGCACCGCGCCGGCCGATCCGGTCGGCCAGCCGCCCCGCGGACGGTGAGAGGAGCGCACTGGCCGCGGCGACCAGACCGAACAGCCCGACGCCGGTCGGCCCGATGTGGAAGTGCTGCTCCAGGAGGAAGGTCAGCGTGGTCCAGAACGCGCCGAACGCGATGCCGACCAGCGCTCCCGACACGGTGATCCGGCGGACCAGCGGATGGGCCAGGAAGAGCCGCGGCAGCGAGGAGAGGGTGGCCCGGTACGAGGCGGCGCCCGCGGCGGCGGGGACGTAAGGCAGCGCCCCGCGCAGGACCAGCACCAGTGCCAGGGTCAGCAGACAGGAACAGCCGAACACGGCCCGCCAGCCCGCCAGTTCGGCCAGCGACCCCGAGTAGGCGCGGGAGGCGAGCACGCCCATCAGCAGGCCGCCCTGCACGGTGCCGACGATCCGCCCCGCGCCCGCCCGCCCGTCGCCCGCCAGGGCGACCGCGAGCGGGGTGACCAGCTGCGGGACCGGCGACAGCAGACCGACGGCGAACCCGGCGGCGACCAGCCAGCCGAGCGAAGGGGCCAGCGCACACCCCGCGAGTGCGACGGCCGACCCGGTACCGAGCCACAGGATCAGCCGCCGCCGGTCCTGGCTGTCGCCCGCCGGTACGACCAGCAGGATGCCCGCCGCGTAGCCGAGCTGGGTGGCGGTGGGAACGGCGGCCAGCGCGTCGGGCCCGGCCCGCAGCGAGGCGGCCGCCGCCCCCATGAGCGGCTGGCTGAGATACACATTGGCGGCCGTGACGGCGCTGGTGGCGGTGAGCAGCAGCGTCAGCTGACGGGTCCTGGCTCTGGCCGCACGGCCCTGGCCTGCGGAAATGTTGGATTCGATCACATGAGTCGACGTTAGGGCGGGCACCCGGTGGCATACTTTCTCCGCTACGCCAACGTCTATCGAGAATGCGCCAATGTACGGGAAGAGCGAGCAGCGCGACGACTACCAGTCGGTGCCCAGGCCGCTGGCCGCGATGGCCAGGGACCTCCCCGACGGCCACCACATCCCGCCCCACCACCACCGGCGGGCCCAGCTGATCTACGGCACGACCGGGGCCATCACCGTGGTCACCGGCCACGGCGCCTGGGTCGTCCCGGCCACCCGGGGTGTCTGGGTGCCGGCCGGCCTCACCCATGAGATGACCTGCGCGGGGGCGGTCGCGATGCGCACCCTGTACATCGAGCCCCAGCCGGACCTGCCACGGGAGCCGACCGTCGTCTCCGTCTCGCCCCTGCTGCGCGAACTGATCGAGGAGGCGGCGCGGCTGCCCGTGGAGTACGACCCGGAGAGCCGCGACGGCAAGGTCATGGAGCTGCTGCTCCTCCAGCTGACCCCGCATCCGGTCCCCGCGCTGCATCTGCCCGCCCCGGCGGACGACGGCCTCGCGTCCCTCTGCGCGGCTGTCCAGCGGGCCCCCGGCGCCGACTGGCGCACCGGGGCGGCCGCGGAGTTCGCGCATCTCAGCCCCCGTACGCTGCAGCGCAGATTCCCCGCCGCAACCGGAATGAGCCTGGCCCGCTGGGTTCAGCAGGCCAGGCTCATTCACGCGGTGACACTTCTCGCCAGGGGAGTGCCGGTCACTTCGGTGTCCGGCGCGCTGGGCTATGCGACGCCGAGCGCCTTCACCGCGATGTTCCGCCGTGCGCTCGGTATCAGTCCCACCGGGTACTTCACCCCGGGGCGCTGAGCGCGCCGGGCATCCCGGGCGTGCTCAGCCGATGGGGCTGATCAGCCCTTGGCGCCCTTCGGCACCGAGTTGATCATTTCACGGCTGCTGCGCTGGACGTCCTTGCAGTAGTTCACGAAACCGGTGTTGTCCACGTAGCGCGCCGAGATCCAGGTGTTGCTGTCGCGGAGCAGGTACCAGATGGTGTTGCCGTCGATGTTCTGGGCGCGGACCTTGCAGCGCAGGCCCACCTGCTGGTGGAAGCGGAGCGAACCCCGCACGGAGGAGTCCGTGCTGGGGTACATCCGCTGGATCAGGCCGGAGGGGGAGGTGACCGTGCCGTACGGGCGCGGCGGGGCGGCCTGGGCCGGGGCGGCGGCCATCAGGGTGGCTCCGAGGGTCAGGGCGGTGGTCAGCGCGCCTGCGCCCGCGATGATGTTCCGGCCGCGGGCGGTGCGGAGGGCAGCGGTTGTGGACAAGACGTTCTCCTGTTTCTTGAAGCGCAATGACACTCATTGGCGCGAGTGGGACATTAAGCCGCAAAATGCCCAACGAGTGGGAGAACACGCGGTGTTGGGCCGAACGTGTGAGGCTGAAACCCGTGCTCGCCGGTGGTCCGGCGGGCGGTGAAGGACGGGTCTTCCGGGTGCTGGAGGGGCTGAGCGCGGGGCCGCCTTTTTTGGTATCCCGCCCGGCTGCGTATATCTTCGTCAGTTGGTCGATGGCCGACTGCTGACCTGGGGCTACGGAACACAGAGGGACGACGATGACGGTGACAGAGGACAGCCAGGCGTTCGGCCCGGGCATCGATCCGGAGCGGCTGGCTCTCTGCCTCAGTGTGCTCGACGAGCTGGACAGCATCGATGTCGACCATCCGGACGCCGTCGCGGTGCGCCGTGCCACCGCCGGTGTCTACCGCACAGTGAAGCAGCGCCGCCGGCAGGAGCGCCGGGCCGCGAAGACCGCCCACGACAAGGCCGTCACGGAAGCCACCGCCACCGGCTCGGCCGAGCGCATCGACGACGAGACCCAGGGCGTGCTGCCCTCCTCGCGGGCCCGGGGTGAGATCGCGGGCATACTCCAGCGTCCGCGGTCCTGCTACATCTGCAAGGCCCGGTACGTCGAGGTCGACGTCTTCTACCACCAGCTCTGCCGTGACTGCGCCGCCGAGAACCGCGCGCGGCGCGACGCCCGTACCGACCTCACCGGCCGGCGGGCCCTGCTCACCGGCGGGCGGGCCAAGATCGGCATGTACATCGCGCTGCGGCTGCTGCGCGACGGCGCGCACACCACCATCACCACCCGGTTCCCGAAGGACGCGGTCCGCCGCTTCAAGGCGATGCCCGACAGTGACGAGTGGATCCACCGCCTCAAGGTCGTCGGCATCGATCTGCGCGACCCCGCCCAGGTCATCGCCCTCGCCGACTCGGTCGCCGCCGAGGGTCCGCTGGACATCCTGATCAACAACGCCGCGCAGACCGTGCGCCGTTCCCCCCAGGCGTACAGCGAGCTGATCGCCGCCGAGACCGCGCCGCTGCCCGCGGGGGAGCTGCCCGCGTCGCAGGTCATCGGTGCCTTCGGCAGCGGTGCGCAGGTCTCCCTGCCCAGCGCCAGGCCCGGCGGGCTGAGCGCCCAGGACGTGGCCGAGCTCGCCCTGGTGACCGGGTCCGCGTCACCGGCAAGGATCGAGGCCGGCACCGCGATCGACGCGGGCGGCCTCGTGCCGGACCTGCACGACACGAACAGCTGGATCCAGACCGTCGAGGAGGTCGACGCGGTCGAGCTGCTCGAAGTCCAGCTCTGCAACTCCACGGCGCCGTTCATCCTGATCAGCCGGCTGCGCCCGGCGATGGCGGCCGCGGCGGCCGGCCGTACCTATGTGGTGAACGTGTCCGCGATGGAGGGCGTCTTCAGCCGCGGCTACAAGGGTGCGGGCCACCCGCACACCAACATGGCCAAGGCCGCGCTGAACATGCTCACCCGTACCAGCGGACAGGAGATGTTCGAGTCGGACGGCATCCTGATGACCGCGGTGGACACCGGCTGGATCACCGACGAGCGCCCGCACCCCGACAAGATGCGCCTCGCCGACGAGGGCTTCCACGCACCGCTCGACCTGGTCGACGGCGCGGCGCGGGTCTACGACCCCATCGTGCGCGGCGAGGCCGGCGAGGACCTGCACAGCGTCTTCCTCAAGGACTACGCCCCCGCGAACTGGTAGGGCCGGCGCCCAGGCCCGGTCGGCGCCACAGGTCTGTCCGCCCCGAGGTGCCTTCTGGCCGATTTCGGCAGATCATGGCCGGGTGGGCGTCCTTCTGAACGGAAGGCAAAGAAAACTTGGCCGACCGACTGGCGCCCCTATCGAGCGGAACCCCGCTCATTTGGTTACTCTGATGTGGGCGGACAGCCGAAGAGGTTCCACCAAATCTCTCGTCCCGTCCCGGGACAGGCACGCACCACGGCCGCGCTCCCGCCAGAAAGCCGGCGCCACCGCGTCCGAACTGCCCCTGTCCATGCGGTTACGCGACACAAAGGAGTGCGCGGTGACATCAGAGACCATCACCAAGCGCGAGCAGCGCCCGGCGGAACGTACCGGGATCGTCCGGCCCGAGAAGCTTCAGAATCTCGACGTCTGGGCCAGGTCGGCCCCGATCAGGCTGGCCGGTTACGAGGACGACCTCGCCGAGCCCCACATCCTGCAGGGGATCGACTGACCGCTGCACGCACACCACCGAACGGCCCGTTCCGCACCTGGAGCGGGCCGTTCGCGTGCTCGGGGTGCGGACGTTCCGGAGCGGGAGCGGGGGAGAAGAATGGGACGAACCATGACAGAGTGATCACATGGTTGAACGGGCACAGGGCGCCCTGTCCCTGCCATCGGACTGGCCCGCCCACCCGGATCTGAGCCTCGCCCTCAACCGTATGGGCAGCTTCGACTGGGATCTGGACACCGGGCTGATGCACCTCGATCAGGCCGCCCTCGACGTGTTCGACCTCTACGCCGACGAGTACGACGGCCGCCCGGAGACGCTCGCCCGGCGGGTCCCGCCCGACGAGTCGAGCCGACTCGACGCCATGGTCTCGCAGGCGCTCAAGGGCGGAGTCACCACCTACGGCGCGTACTTCCGCATCCGCCGCCGCGACGGTTCGCTGCGGTGGACCCATACCCAGGGCGCTGTCCGGCGCGATGCGACGGGCCGCCCGCACCGGATCATCGGCATCGTCAGGCACGCGGACCAGGAACTCACGGACGCCTCGGTCCGTATCGCCCTGGATGACGAGGGTCGGCGGAGATCCAGTGTGGTCGCGGGCACGGCGGCGGCGCTGGCCCATGCCCGTACCGTCCAGGACGTCACCGATGTGCTCAGCGACTCACGGGGCCTCGAATACCTCGGTGTGACCAGTCTGGTCATGGGGCTCGTCGAGGCCGGGCGGATCCGGCTGGTCGCCGACGGGCCCGAGGGGAGCTATGTGCCGGGCACCCGGTACACCCGGGTGGACGAGCAGTTCCCGATGAGCGAGGTGGTCCGGACCTTCGCCCCCCGCTTCATCGAATCGCCGCACGACTTCGCCGTCTCCTACCCCCGGCTGTGGCCCCACATCAAGGACCTCGGCATCACATCGGCCGCCTATCTGCCGCTGATCGCGCAGGCCAGACCGATCGGTGCGATCGGTCTGCTCTACCGGGACAAGGCCGGCTTCAGCGCCGACGAGCGTGATCTGCTGATCGCGCTCGGCAGTTCCATCGGGCAGAGCCTCCAGCGGGCCATGCTCTACGAGCAGGACCACGACCTCGCCCAGGGGCTCCAGCAGGCCATGCTGCCGCGCCGGATACCCGAGGTCGCCGGGGGACAGGTCGCCGTCCGCTACCGCTCCGCCGGGGCGGGCCGTGACATCGGCGGTGACTGGTACGACGTGATCCCGCTGCCCGGCAGCCGGTTCGGCATGGTCATCGGGGATGTGCAGGGGCACGACACCCACGCGGCAGCCGTCATGGGCCAGCTACGCATCGTCCTGCGGGCCTACGCGGCCGAGGGGCACAGCCCGGCGACCGTGATCGCCCGCGCATCCGACTTCCTGCACCAGCTCGACACCGACCGCTTCGCCACCTGCCTGTACGCGGAGGTGGATCTGGCCACCGGGGTGGTCCAGCTCGTCCGCGCCGGACATGTCGATCCACTGCTGCGGGCGCCCGACGGCACCTGTCGCCGGGTGCCGGTGGAGGGCGGACTGCCGCTGGGGCTCTCCGCCGAGTTCGGCCGGCTCGACTACCCGGTCGCCATCCTGGAACTGGACCCCGGGCACACCCTGCTGCTCTTCACCGACGGGCTGGTCGAGCGGCCCGGTACCGACCTTGACGAAGGGATGGAGCGGCTCACCCGGCTGGTCCGGTCGGGCCCCCGTGATCTCCAGCTCCTCGCCGACCAGCTGTGCGAGGTGGTCGACGAGTGGGGCGGCGCCGACGACGTCGCGGTGCTCCTGCTGCGCAGACAGGGGGTTGAGGCCCCGCAGACCGGGGGCAGGCTGCAGCAGCGGGTGGCCCAGTCCGACCCCGAGGCGCTCACCGCCGCACGCCACATGGTCCGTGCGGCGGTACGGGCCTGGGGCGCGGCGGAGCGCGCTGACGACATCGAACTGGCCGCCGACGAACTGCTGACCAACGCCCTGCTGCACACCGAGGGCGGTGCGGAGATCACCCTCAGGGTCCTCGCCCGGCCGCACCGCAGACTGCGGGTCGAGGTCAATGACGGCTCCAGCGCGCTGCCGCGCCTGCGGGAGGCGGGGGAGACCGGGGTCTCCGGGCGGGGACTTGTGCTGGTGGCTCGGCTCGCGGACCGGTGGGGGGTCGAGTCCCGGGGCAGCGGCAAGTGCGTCTGGAGTGAATTCGCCCTGCCCGGGACGACGTCGATGTGAGGGATACCAGTTAGTAACTGTAAGTATCGAGATCGTACTTGACCGTAACTGACCCATGGAGCTTGACTGCTGCATCCCGGGTGTCCGCCCATGGCATCGCGGCACCGGCTCCCGACGACGACATCGAGGATCTGTTGAGCTCCGAGCCGCTGGCCCCGCTTGATCTCGCGTTCTGGCACCTCGAATCCGCGGAGCACCCCATGCATCTGGGGGCGCTCGCGGTCTTCGGGCCCGGTACCGGCCCGGGGCCCGCCCCCGGCGACGTCATGGAGTTGCTGGCGGAGCGCGCCGCCGCCATCCCCGGGCTGCGGATGTCTGTACGCCCCGTGCTGCTGCCCCTCGGCGGCGCCGCCTGGTCCGAGGACAGACACTTCGACGTATGCCGCCATCTGCGCCATGTCGTACTGCCCGAAGGGGACTTCGCCGCCGGGGCGAACGGCCTCGCGGGGGAGCTGATGGAGCGGCCGCTGGAGCGCGGGCGCCCGCCCTGGGAGATGTACGTGCTGACCGGGCGGTCCGGCGGCCCCTTCGCGGTCCTGGTCAAACTCCACCACGCGCTGGCCGACGGGATGCGGGCGGTGGCGATCGGTGCCGGGATCTTCGACCAGATCGCGGACGGGCGCGGCGCGGAGGGCAGAAGGACGCGACCCGTACCGCCGCGCTCCTGGCTGCCGGGCCCCGGGCAGTTCGCGGGGTTCGCCAGGGAGCGGATCGAGGAGCTGGGCCGGGCCGTGGGGATCGGCGCCTCCGTCATGCGGGCCAGCCGCATCGACCTGTGGGCCGGGTCCGCGCTGGCTGCCAGCTCCAGCGGCACCCGGCGGCTGGCCACCGCCGTGCTCGACCAGGACGAGGTGCTGCGGGTGCGCCGGGAGGCGGGCGGCACCGCCAACGACGTGCTGCTCGCGGTGGTCGCGGGCGGGCTGCGCCGCTGGATGCTGGAGCGCGGGGAGCGGCTGCCGGCCGCCGATCCGCGGGCCCTGGTGCCGGTGTCCCGTCGCCGCCCCGGCTCCCCGCCCGGCTCGGCGAACAGGCTGTCCGCGTATCTGCTCGGCCTGCCGGTCTCCGAACCCGATCCCTGGCGGCGGGTCGGCCGCGTCCGTGCGGCCATGGACCGCAACAAGGCGGCCGGGCCCGCGCGCGGGCCCGGCGCGGTGGCCGTACTCGCGGACCGGCTCCCGCCGCTCGCCCACCGGGTGGGCGCCCAACTGGCCGGGAGCGCGGCCCGGATGCTCTTCGACGTCCTGGTCACCAGTGTGCCGCTGCCTCGCTCGACGCTCTCGCTCGGCGGCTGTCCGCTCCGGGAGCTCTACCCGCTGGCGCCGCTCGCGCACGGGCAGTCCCTCGCCGTCGCACTCTCGGCCTACGGCGGGCGGATCCACGTCGGGCTGGTCGCGGACGGGAAGGCGGTGCCGGACGCGGGGCGGCTCGCCCAGTGCTTCTCCGACGAGCTGTCCGCTCTGCTGGACATCACGGAGGAGAGAGCGGCGGAGGGGAGAATCTCTGGGGAGGGGGTCGCGGACGAGAGGTTCGCGGAGCAGGAGTTTGTGGAGGAGAGATCATGCAAGGGTGTTGACGCCCTGAAGTGATCCGATGAATATTCGTGTGATGCGGCGCAACAAGATCGGAAACGGCACGGTCGGCATCACCGAACTGTCCTTCGGGGCGGCCGGGATCGGCAATCTCTTCACCCCGGTGGACCCGGCGGACGCCCGAAAGGCCGTCGACGCCGCCTGGGACGCGGGCATCCGGTACTTCGACACCGCGCCGCACTACGGGCTCGGACTCTCCGAGGAGCGGCTCGGCGACGCACTGCGTGAACGGCCCCGTGCCGCGTACGTGGTGTCGACCAAGGTAGGACGTCTGCTGAAGCCAGGTCCAGGGGAGGGCGACGACCTCTCCAACGGGTTCGCGGTCCCCGCCGACCGCCACCGGGTCTGGGACTTCAGCGCGGACGGGGTGCGGCGCAGTATCGAGGAGAGCCTGGTCAGGCTCGGCACCGACCGGATCGACATCGCCTATCTGCACGATCCGGACGACCACGCCGAGGACGCCTTCCGGTACGCCTACCCCGCCCTGGAGCAGCTGCGCGCGGACGGGGTGGTCGGCGCCATCGGCGCCGGGATGAACCAGACGGCGATGCTCACCCGCTTCCTGCGCGACACCGACGCCGACGTGGTGCTCTGCGCCGGACGCTGCACCCTGCTCGACCAGTCGGCCCTGGATACTCTGCTGCCCGAGGCGCAGGCCCGCGGCAGGAGCGTCGTCGTCGGAGGCGTCTTCAACTCCGGCCTGCTGGCCGACCCCAGGCCGGGCGCCCCGTACGACTACGGAGCGGCGCCCGCCGGCGTCCTCGACCGCGCCCTGCGGATGAAAGCCGTCTGCGAACGGTACGGGGTCCCGCTGCGGGCCGCCGCCCTCCAGTTCCCCCGGCGTCACCCGGCGGTGGCGAGCGTGCTCGTCGGCACCCGCTCGGCGGCCGAGGTGCGGGACGCCGCCGAGATGCTGGAAACCGGCATACCGGAGGCGCTCTGGGACGAGCTCGCCGCACTGCGGGAGGGCTGAGAGCCGATGCGGATCATCGACGCCCACCACCATGTGTGGGACCTCTCCGTACGCGACCAGGACTGGATCACCGGGCCCGGACTGGCCCCGCTGCGAAGGAACTTCGCACTCGAAGAACTCGCACCGCAGGCACGGCAGGCGGGTGTGGCGGCCACCGTCCTCGTACAGACCGTCACGGTCGCCGAAGAGACCCCGGAGTTCCTGGCCCTGGCCGGGCGGAGCGGCCTGGTCGCGGGCGTGGTCGGCTGGACCGACCTCACCGATCCCGCGATCGCCGACACTCTCGCCGCGCTGCGTGAACTGCCGGGCGGGGAGCATCTGGTCGGCATCCGGCACCAGGTGCAGGGCGAGCCGGACCCCGGCTGGCTGCTGCGCCCCGATGTCCGGCGCGGTCTCGCCGCCGTCGCGGGGGCCGGACTGGCGTACGACCTGATCCTCCTCGACCACCAGCTCCCGGTCGCCGCCGCTGTCGCCGCGCAGCTGCCGGAACTCACCTTCGTACTCGACCATCTGGGCAAGCCGCCCATCGCCGACGGGACGCTCCAGCCCTGGGCATCCGATGTGCGCGCCCTGGCCGCCCGGCCCAACACCGTCTGCAAACTCTCCGGGATGGCTGCCGAGGCGGGCCCGGACTGGACGGTGGACGGGCTCCGTCCGTACGCCGATACGGTGTTCGACGCCTTCGGCCCCGGCCGGCTGATGTTCGGATCGGACTGGCCGGTCTGCACCCTCCATGCCTCCTACGCCCAAGTCGCCGACGCCGCACACCGGTTGACCGACGGTCTGAGCGAAGCCGAGCGCGCCGAGGTGTTCGGGGGGACTGCGGCTCGGGTCTACGGAATCGCCACGCCCTGATCAACAGCACGATCTCAACGCCCTCTGCAACAGAGCCCATTGGGGACGCTCCGGCCGGCCCTTCGCGGGCCGTGGGCCACGCCCCGGGCCGTACACTCCGGGCCATGCTGCGCGTACTGGCCGTGGACGACGAGGAGCCCGCCCTTGAGGAGCTTCTGTATCTGCTCCGCAGCGACCCCCGGGTCAGCAGTGCGGAGGGCGCGCCGAGCGCCACCGAGGCGCTGCGCCGGATCGGCGGCGCCCTCGGCACCGGGGCCGGGGGAACGGCCACCGTCGATGTCGTCTTCCTCGACATCCACATGGCCGGGCTCACCGGTCTCGACATCGCCCAGCTTCTCGCGGGGTTCGCCCGGCCCCCGCTGGTCGTCTTCGTCACCGCGCACGAGGGCTTCGCGCTGCAGGCGTTCGACCTCAAGGCCGTCGACTACGTCCTGAAACCGGTGCGCAGGGAACGCCTCGCCGAGGCCGTGCGCAGGGCCGCCGAACTCGTCGCCGACCGGGCGGCCCCGGTCCTGGACACGGCCGACCAGATCCCGGTCGAACTAGGCGGAGTCGTCCGCTTCGTCGACGTCTCCGACATCACCTATGCCGAGGCCCACGGGGACTACGTGCGGCTGCACACCCCCGACGGCAGCCATCTCGTCCGCGTCCCGCTCTCCGCCCTGGAGGAGCGCTGGCGCGCTCGCGGCTTCGTCCGGATCCACCGCAGCCGCCTCGTCGCACTGGACCGGATCGACGAACTGCGCCTGGAGGCGGGCTCCATGAGCGTACGGATCGGCACGGCCGAACTCCAGGTGAGCCGGCGCCATGCCAGGGCGCTCCGCGACCGCCTCATGCGCCGCCCCGGCCGCTGACCCGGGTCTGCTGAACCCGGGGCCGCCGGCACCCGGCCGCTGCCCCCTTAACGCGTACTCCTTCTCCGTTTGCCTCCCGGCCGTTCGCCCCGCTGCGTACACTCCGCGCCATGTCCGCTGAGCCGCCACCCCGACGCGAGACCGTGACGGGCGAGTCCCGGCGGGTGCGGCCGCTGCCCCGCCGCAGGGTGCCATCGGAACCGCTGTCCGCGCCCGCCGCGGCACTCGACGGGCAGACCGCGCTGGGCGACGCCTATGTCCGCTCCCTGATGCGCGGTCAGCTGCGGGCCGGGCTGGGTGCCTTCGGCCTGGTGGCGCTGCTGGCCGGCACCTTGCCGCTGGCCTTCGCCGCGCTCCGCAGCGACCTGGCCGTCTGGATCGTCCTGGGCCTCGGCGCCTATCCGGTCCTGGTGGCCGTCGCCTGGTGGTACATCCGCCGCGCGGAGCGCAACGAACGGGACTTCGCCCGGCTCGTGGAAGGCCGACCCGCGCGGTGAGCCGGACGTACGCCGTGGTGGCGGTGGCCGCCGTCGTCCTCGCCACGGTCCTGGTCGGAGGCTTCGGCCTGCGGATCTCCCGTACGACCTCCGACTTCTATGTGGCGTCGCGCACCGCGGGCCCACGGCTCAACGCCGCGGCGATCAGCGGTGAGTACCTCTCCGCCGCCTCCTTCCTCGGGATCGCCGGACTCGTCCTCGTCCACGGCCCCGGCATGCTCTGGTACCCGGTCGGCTACACCGCCGGATATCTCGTCCTGCTGGTGCTCATCGCCGCACCGCTGCGCCGCTCGGGCGCCTACACCCTGCCCGACTTCGCCGAGGGGCGCCTGGAGTCACGGCAGGTACGCGGGCTCGTCGGGGTCCTCGTCACCGGAGCGGGGTGGCTCTATCTGGTACCCCAGCTCCAGGGCGCCGGGCTCACCCTGGAGATCCTCACCGGCGCGCCCGGCTGGCTGGGCCCGGTGATCGTCGCCGCGGTCGTCGTGCTCTCGGTCGCCGCGGGCGGAATGCGCAGCATCACCTTCGTCCAGGCGTTCCAGTACTGGCTCAAGCTGACCGCCCTGCTGGTCCCGGCGCTCTTCCTGGTGCTCGCCTGGCAGGGCGACGGCCGGCCCCGGATGCCGGCCGCAGGCCCCCAACTGGCAGCCGCTGCGGGCCTCGACCGGGCGGGCCACCCGCTGTACGCGACCTACGGGCTGATCGTCGCGACCTTCCTCGGCACCATGGGCCTGCCCCATGTCGTCGTTCGCTTCTACACCAGCCCGGACGGCCGCACCGCCCGCCGTACCACCGTGGTGGTCCTGGCCATGATCGGCGTCTTCTATCTGCTCCCGCCGGTGTACGGGGCGCTGGGGCGGCTCTACGCGTCGGAGCTGTCCCTCGGCGGTGACGCCGACGCCGCCGTGCTGCTGCTGCCCGGCCGGGTGATCGGCGGCAGCGGCGGCGCACTGCTCGGCGCGCTCGTCGCGGGCGGTGCCTTCGCCGCGTTCCTCTCCACCGCGTCGGGGCTGACCATGGCCGTCGCCGGGGTCCTCACCCAAGGAGCCCGCGGCATACGCCACTTCCGCCTCGCCACGGTGCTGGCCATGGGCATACCACTCGGTGGCGCGCTGCTGGTCAGCGGTGTGCCGGTGGCCGACGCCGTCGGCATGGCCTTCGCGGTCTCCGCCTCGTCCTTCTGCCCCCTGCTGGTCCTGGGCATCTGGTGGCGCCGTCTCACCCCGCCGGGCGCCGTCGCGGGGCTGCTGCTCGGCGGTGGCTCCGCGCTGATCGCCGTGTCGGTGACGATGGGCGGGGGCGTACGGCCCGGCTGGGCGCACACCCTGCTCGCCTGGCCCGCCGTGTGGTCCGTACCGGTGGGCTTCCTCGCGATGATCCTGGTCTCGCTGGCCACCCCGGGCCGTATTCCGCCCGGCACCAGCGCCGCCATGGCCCGCTTCCACCTGCCGGAGGCGCTGGCCGCCGCCCGGGGCGGCGGCCGGTGAGCGGGGCCGCGACGGCCGCGCTGATCGTGCTCGGACCGCTGCTGCTCGCGGGCGGGTTCCTGCTGGGGCGGCGCACCCGCCCCGCGCGCGGCAGCGGCGTCGGGACCCCGGTCGAGCACGCCACGTTCGAGACGCTGCACGCCGCTTCGCTCGCCGCGCCGCCGCTGCGGGCCGGACTCACCGGGGAGAGCGCACGCAAGGCCGCACGCCGGCTGCGCTCGCTGCTCGGCACCGACGCACTCTGCCTCACCGACGACGAGCGCGTCCTCGCCTGGGACGGCATCGGGGAGCACCACCGGGCCCCCGCCATGGAACAGCTCAGCACCCTCCTGGACACCGGCAGGGACCAGGCGTTCAGCAGCGGCTGCGGCGATCCGGGCTGCCCGCTGCGCTGGGCCGTGGCCGTCCCGCTGACCGTCGACGGCCGGGTGCTCGGGGCGCTCGTCGCCTATGCTCCGCGCGAGTCCGCGGTGCTCGCCCGCGCGGCCGGGGAGGTGGCCCGCTGGGTCTCCGTACAGCTGGAACTCGCCGAACTCGACCGCTCACGTACGCAGTTGATCGAGGCCGAGATCAAGGCGCTGCGGGCGCAGATCTCCCCGCACTTCATCTTCAACTCGCTGGCGGCCATCGCCTCGTTCGTCCGTACCGACCCCGAACGCGCCCGCGAACTGCTGCTTGAGTTCGCCGACTTCACCCGCTACTCCTTCCGCAGCCACGGAGACTTCACCACGCTCGCCGACGAACTGCATTCCATCGACCAGTATCTGGCCCTGGTGCGCGCCCGCTTCGGCGACCGGCTCGGCGTCACGCTCCAGGTCGCGCCGGAGGTGCTGCCGGTGGCGCTGCCCTTCCTCTGTCTGCAGCCGCTCGTCGAGAACGCCGTCAAGCACGGCATCGAGGGGGAAGCCGGACAGAGCCGCATCACCATCAGCGCCCTCGACGCGGGCGCCGAGGCCGAGGTGGTGGTCGAGGACAACGGCGTCGGCATGGAACCGGAGCTGCTGCGCCGGATTCTGCGCGGTGAGGCCGGGACCTCCTCCGGAATCGGGCTGCTCAACGTGGACGAACGGCTGCGCCAGGTGTACGGGGACGGCTACGGCCTGGTGATCGAGACGGCGCGCGGCGCGGGCATGAAGGTGACCCTGCGCATCCCGAAATACCGTGCGGGCGTGCACGGTTCATGACCCACCGGGAACCCCCGGGGCGGCGGCTTCGCGTGCGGTGAACGGGATACGGGTTCTTTTCAATCAGTGATTGAAAAGTGTGGTGCGCTGTGCTGTGATGTCGTGCCATGGCCACCGACACCACCCGGGCCCGACTCCTCGACGCGGCCGAACGGCTCTTCCTGGAACACGGATATGAGCGTGTCTCGGCACGCGCCGTCAACGCCGCCGCGGGGATGAACCCCGCAGCGGTCCACTACCACTTCGGCTCCAAGGAGGGCTTGGTCGTAGCGCTGCTGCAGAGCCGGCTGGGCCCGCTCTGGGCGGGCCGCCTGACCGGGCTGACGCAGCGTCGCCAAGCAGGCTGGACCCCTGGTGCGGCCGAGATCGTCGATGTGGTCGTCCGGCCCCTGGACGAGCTCGCGGCCCGCCCCGGCGGGCGCATGCTGCTGCACCTGCTGGCCCGTGTGGTCTTCCGCAACCGGGACCTGCGCTGGGACGAGCCGTGGTTCCGCCACGACCCCTGGTGCGAGCTGCTGTCCGCCGCCCGCCCGGACCTGACGGCGCAGGAGGTCCAGGACCGCTGGTGCCTGGCCTTCGACCTGCTGCTCCAGCTGTACGGGGAACCCCTGGCCGACGCCGGAAGGCTCGGCGCGACCCCGGCCCCTCTGCCCGCCACGGTGATCGCCTTCGTGACGGCAGGTCTCGACGCCCCTTCCACGCAAGCGTACGAAGGATGACTCATGACTGTCCCGACATCCCGTGACCACCCTGACGTCCTCGCCCCGGCGAAGCTCGGCCCCCTCACCCTGCGCAACCGGATCATCAAGGCAGCCACGTTCGAGGGGGCCACACCTGACGCCCTCGTCAGCGACCGGCTCATCGAGTACCACCGGCGGCCCGCCGCCGGCGGCGTGGGGATGACCACCGTCGCGTACCTGGCGGTCGCGCCCGAGGGGCGCACCGAGCGCCGCCAGATCTGGATGCGCCCCGATGCGATACCGGGCCTGCGCCGTCTGACCGACGCCGTGCACGCCGAGGGCGCGGCGGTCTCGGCCCAGATCGGCCACGCCGGGCCGGTCGCCGACGCGAAATCCAACGGGCGGCCCGCGCTCGCGCCCGGACGCCTGTTCAACCCGGTCAGCATGAGGATGGCGAGGGCCGCGACCGACGCGGACATCGAGCGGATCACCCGCGCACACGGCGAGGCCGGGCGGATCGCCGTCGAATCGGGCTTCGACGCGGTGGAGATCCACCTCGGACACAACTACTTCGCCAGCTCGTTCCTGAGCCCGAAGATCAACAAGCGCCGGGACCGGTACGGCGGCAGCCTCGTCAACCGGGCGAGGGTCGCACGCGGTGTGGTCCGCGCGGTGCGCGAAGCGGTCGGCGACCGCCTCGCGGTCACCGCCAAGCTCAACATGGACGACGGTGTGCCCGGCGGCTTCTGGCTGGACGAGAGCATCCAGGTCGCCGAGTGGCTCCAGGAGGACGGCACGCTCGACGCGTTGGAGCTGACCGCGGGCAGCTCGCTGATGAACCCGATGTACCTCTTCCGCGGAGACGCGCCGATCCCCGAGTTCGCCGCGGCGTTCCCGCAGCCGCAGCGGCTGGGCGTACAGCTCATCGGGAAGAAGTTCCTCGTCGGCTATCCGTACCGGGAGGCGTTCCTGCTGGAGTCGGCGCGGCAGTTCCGCGCCGCGCTGGAACTCCCGCTGATCCTGCTCGGTGGCATCACCAACCGGGACACCATGGACCTGGCGATGGCCGAGGGCTTCGAGTTCGTGGCGATGGGCCGTGCACTGCTGCGCGAGCCGGACCTGATCCGGCGGATCGAGCAGGACCGGGCCACGAAGTCGCTGTGCATCCACTGCAACCGCTGCATGCCGACGATCTACTCCGGTACACGGTGCGTGCTGGTCGAGCCCGCATCGGACAGCCTTGGCCCTGAGCAACCGGACCGCACAGGCCGGCCGTAGGCACGCCGTTCGCCGGGCCGGCCGGTGGACCGGCAACGAAGAGCACCGCGGACCGCATGGGGCGGACCCCTCAGAACAGGTGGATCGCCAGATGGCCCAGCGGCAGCCCGAGCCGCCAGGCCGGGGTCCACACCCGGGGTTCTTCGTCCTGGCCGGCCACGGCTCCCGGTGCGACCGCGTCGAGGTCCGCGGCGAACAGTTCGGTGTCCTCCAGCCACCGCCAGGCCGCCAGGGCCAGCGGCAGATCGGGGCCCCCGCAACCGTCCGCGACCAGCGCCGCGATGCGGCCGCACACCCACTCCCGCCACCGGGCGTCGTACGAGGTGAGCGACAGCCACTCGTCGAGCCGTGCCACCGTCCGCGCCCCGCCGACCGCGCCGTCGGAGAGGAAGACGGTCAGGGCCAGCGCGTCCCGTCCCGCCTGGTACTCGATCGTCGTCGGCGGCATGAGATCGCCGGTGCGCAGCAGTTCATCCGCGATGTACTCGGCGTACATCCAGTCCATCGGGACCAGCAGTTCGTGACCGCTGGTCCCGTTGGTGCCCTCGGGACGCATCCCGTCTCGCCTCTTCCCTGACTCGGCCGGCCCGTTGCCCGGCACATCGGCAGGCGCGCCGTCCGGCGCTCCACGGAGCATTGAACCCGTGCCGGGCGCCCGCCGTTGCCATAAAGCCAGGATTCACCGGGCGGCGCGGCGCGGGGCGGGACGCGCCGCCGCCGTGAGGATCAGCGGCTTCCGTCCGGATAGCCCGGCAGGCTGCGGCCCAGGGCGCGCAGGGCGTAGTGCGAACGGGACTTGACGGTGCCGGCCGGTACGCCGAGCGCCGAAGCGGCCTCGTGCACACTCAGTCCGCGGAAGTAGAGCTGCACCAGTACCGCCCGGTGCTCCGGGCTCAGCGTCCGTACCGCCTCACGGACATCGAGGGCGGCGGCCGACCGCTCGGCGGGGTCGCCATGGGCCGCGGTGGACTCCAGCAGGCGGTCGCTCACCTCGGCCGGACGTGCCAGCCGGGACCTGCGGGCGTCGATGGCGAGCCGCCTGCCCACCGTGAACAGCCAGGGCCGTATCGACTCGTACGGTCCCTCGAACGCCTCGGGGTGCTGCCAGGCGCGTACCAGGGTCTCCTGCGCCAGGTCCTCGGCCCGCTGCCGGTCTCCGTACGTCAGACGCAGCAGGAACCGCAGCAGCGCACCGCCGTGGGCGCGCTGGAGTTCGCGGAGGTCCCGCTCGTCCGTTCCGCGGCAAGTCCGTGTGGAGGTCACCGTCGTATCCGAGCGCAGCACGGCCGGAAGGGACAGCGGCCCGGCACGGCTCTGCGGCGAGCGGTTGAACCGTGCGACGAACGGCACGGTGAGCGGTCGTCGTGCGGCCGGCTCCTGAGCGCCGGGGCCCTCGGGCGGCCTGTGGCTGCCGCTACGGAACGACGGTGACCGGCCAGCGGCCTGCCTTGACCAGCCGGACGGCGACCGAACCCACGATCCGGTGGCCGGCCGACTCGGAGGCTCCGACCACCACGGCGTCCGCCTTCAGCTCGTCGGCCGCCGTGACCAGGCCGTTGTACGGGTCGCCGCGGAAGGTGTGGAACTCCCAGCGCACGGCGAATATCTCCTTGACCCGCTCGGTCGCGGCCCGGATCTCGGCGACCAGCCCCTCGGCGATCTCCCCGGTGGTGTCCCCGACCGGGGCCCCGAGCGAGACCCCGGCGGAGAGCACCGGCTGGACGTACACGATGGCGAGCAGGGCGTTCTGCCGCCGGGCGAGCCCCCCGGCGTACGAGGCGGCCCGTAGCGACGGCTCCGATCCGTCGATTCCGACCACGATGACCTTGGGGCCGTCCGTACCGCGTTCGAACTGGTGAGGCTGCTGATCTGTCACGCCGAGAGGTTATCGCTCCGGCGTTCGGACTCCTATTTGGTGGCGTGCGGGAAGAGGTCGAGGAACGGTCCCGCGGTGGCGGAGATGACTCCCCTGCCGAAGGGAGCGTCGAAGTCCCAGATCAGGAAGAGCAGAAAGGCGATCAGCGCGCTGAAGAGCCCGGCGAGCAGCAGTTCCTTCGGGGAGCGCCGGATCTGGAGGGTGAAGATCAGCCCGACGGTGATCACCGCACCGACGATCAGGCCGAACCAGACCACCCCCGGCATCGTCGCCTGCGCGTTCTGCGCACGCGAACTGCGGGCGTCGTCGGCCGCCGACACCTGGTCGACCAGCGGCTGGTACGCCTCGCCCTCGTGATCGTTGGCCGGTTTGTAGTCGCTGACGTCCCGGCGTACCTGGCCGAGAAGTTGCGCTCCACGATCGGTGAGATCGCCGTGCTCGCCCATGTGTTTCCACTCGGTGTCCAGTACATAGCTGACATAGGTCTCCACATCGGAGTGGATGCGCTGGTGGACGGAGGGGGGATAGACGGCCGAGCGGGCGTCCACCTCGTGCAGGGCCTGGGCCTCCATGCGTACGGATTCCTGGGCGGCGCCGCGGCCCTCCCAGACGCCTGCGATGGCCAGACCCAGCACGATCGCGTAGATCACGCCGATCATCATCGTCATGTACTCGATGACGTCCGGTGTCTGCGAGGGATCGTCGTCCTCGGCGATCCGGCGGTTGCTGAGCAGGGTGATGGTCAGGACGACGGCACAGGCGGCCGCCATCGCGATGGTGAGAACAAGCCATTCCGACACGGGTGTCTCCGTCGGTCAACGGGCGGATCAGCGGGAGGATCGCGGGCGCAGAACGGCCACGGCGAAGACGGCCGGAGCCGTCACCAGAAGCATCAGCGTGACGATGGGCGGTCCGGTGTGCGGCTTCTTGCGCACCGGAGCCTTGTACGCCGGGAGGGCGACGGGCCTGGGTGAGGGCGGCCGCGGGCGCGCCGAGGGCTTCGGCGGCGCGGGCGGCTTCGGCCGTGCGACAGGGGCCGGAGGCGGCGGGGCGCGGTGCCGGACGGGCGGCGGGTGGTACACGGGCCGCGGTGGAGGCGGCGGTGGAGGCGGTGGCGGTTTCGGCCGGGGCTTCGGTGGCGGCGGTGGCGGGGGTTTCGGCTTGTGGGTGTGCTCGGCCGTGCAGCTGCTGCTCCCGCCGATGGCCACGGCTCTTCCCGAACCGGCCTGGCCCGACTGGGAGATGTAGGCGTACGAGCAGTCGGAGGCTGCCGCGGGCGCAGGTATCAGCGGGAGCCAGAGGAGGCCCGCCACTGCCAGCAGCCGGCCGGTGAGCGGAACGAGCGTCCGCGTCGATCGGTCCATGCCGAGCAGCATGATCCGCCCGGCGGGGCCGCACTCCGGCGTTGTCGCCGATTCGCCGGAAGGGGGGATATCTGCGCCTTTGTGTTTGCGGCGGTCATCTCACGTGTCACCCGCGGGAATTGCCGCGGAGTACGGTGCCTACGATGGGCTCCGCCACGCTCGCACGGAGCGCGCGGCGGCAGGCCGGAAGCACTTGCCAGCGGCGTGTGACCGAGAACGGACCGCCAATTTCCGTTTTTGCTCGCTCTCTTGCCGGGTGGTCAGTAGATTCGGCCCGAACAGTGGCCATGGACATGGCCGGACCGTCGTGCCGATTTGTTGGAGACATTGATGGAGCGTCCTGCCTGGGCCCCGCAGGGCATCGATCTTTCGGTGCCGAGTGTGTCGCGGATCTACGACTACTACTTGGGCGGTTCGCACAATTTCGAGGTGGACCGTGAGGCCGCCCGCAAAGCCATGGAGTTCATGCCGGGACTTCCCAAGGTGATGCAGGCGAACCGGGCCTTCATGCGCCGCGCGGTCAGGTTCGCCGTGGAACGGGGAATCACGCAGTTTCTCGACATCGGCTCCGGTATACCGACCTTCGGGAATGTGCACGAGGTCGCCCAGTCCATCGACCCGGACGCCCGGGTCGTGTACGTCGACCACGACCCGGTCGCCGTCGCCCACAGCAAGGCCGTGCTCGAAGGCAACGACCTGACCGCCGTGGCCGCGGCCGACCTGCGCAAGCCCCGGGAGATCCTGGACAGCCCGGAGGTCGCGGCCGTACTCGACCTGGAACGCCCGGTCGCGCTGCTGCTGGTCGCCGTACTCCACTTCATCGAGGACGCCGACGACCCGTACACGGCGGTCGCCGCCCTGCGCGACGCCCTGGCGCCCGGCAGTCTGCTGATCCTCACCCACGCCTCGTACGAGGGAATCCCCGTCCTGCAGGAGCAGGCGGGCGGCGCGGTCGGTGTCTACCGGAACATCCGCAACCCGCTGGTGATGCGCTCGCGCGAGGAGGTCGCCCGCTTCTTCGACGGGTACGAACTCGTCCAGCCCGGTCTGGTCACCATGCCGGAGTGGCGGCCCGAGACACCGGTCGACCAGGAGGACCCGTACGCCTTCTCCGGTGTCGTGGGCGTGGGACTCAGGCCATGAACGTGCCGAGCCAGAAGTCGGCGTCCCAGGCCGGCCAGGACAGCCCCGAGGACAGAATCGGCCGCTTCGCGACCATCTGGAGCCGGGCCATCTTCCCGTCCACCGCCACCTCGCTGACCAGGCCCGAGTTCGAGCAGCATCTGCTGCCGCTGGCGTGCTCCCTCAGCGAAGCGCTGCATGCCTGGCCCTTCGATCCGGCGCCGGCCCACCGGATCGGCGGCGACCTGGTGGCGGCCCACTGCACCGACCCCGACGCCCTCAGCCGGACGCTCGGGGTGGTCGACTCGTATCTGGTGCTCTACTGCGGTGAGAGGGAGTCGGGGCCCGACCTGACCGCCGAGGAGTTCCGCAACCGCTGTGCCCGCCTCCAGCACGCGCTGGCCGCCGGCTTCTCCCAGGCGCTGCGGGAGCGCACCCTCGCGGAGCAGGAAGCCATCGCCCGCTCGGCGCTCTCCGCCCGCAGCGCCGCCGAGGAGGCCCTGCACGTCACCGAGACCCGGTTCAGGGCGGTGTTCGAGGACGCGGCCGTCGGCATAGGCATCGCCGACCTGGACGGCAACATCCTGGAGATCAACGCCGCCCTGCTGCGGATGTTCGGCGGGGTCGACCACCACGTACGCAGCCGCAAGGTGAACGAGTGGGTGCACCCCGACGACGCCCCGCACGTCTGGCGGCTCCACGCCGAGCTGGTACGCGGCGACCGTGAGCACTACCGGGTCGAGAAGCCGTACTACCGCAATGACGGCACCGTCCTGTGGACCAATCTCACGGTCTCCCTGCTGCGGGACGCCGAGGGCAATCCGCAGTACCAGCTGGCGCTCATCGAGGACACCACCGAGCGGCGGCTGCTCAATCTGCGGCTGCGGTACGAGGCGACGCACGACGCGCTGACCGGGCTGCCCAACCGCACGCTCTTCTTCGAGCGGCTGGAGAAGGCGGTCACCGCGCCCGACGGGCTGCGCTTCGGCCTCTGCTATCTGGACCTCGACGGCTTCAAGGCGATCAACGACAGCCTCGGGCACTCGGCGGGGGACCGGATGCTGGTCGAGGTCGCCGACCGGCTGCAGAGCTGCGCCACGGCGTCCGGCGAGATGGTGGCCCGACTGGGCGGGGACGAATTCGTCGCGCTCACCACGGGATACGAGTCGGCCGACGAGGTCGAGGAGCTGGCCGTACGCATCCTGTCGGTCCTGGCGGCCCCCATCCGTATCGACGGCCGGGAGCTGACCGTCCGGGGGAGCATCGGGGTGGTCGAGGGGCTGTCCGGGGCGCAGAGCGCGGCCGAGGTACTGCGCAGCGCCGACATCACCATGTACCGGGCCAAGGCGGCGGGCGGCAACCGCTTCCAGCTGGCCGACGCCGAGGCGGACGCCCGCGCCATCACCCGGCACGGCCTCACCACCGCGCTGCCCGCGGCCCTGGAGCGCGGTGAGTTCTTCATCGAGTACCAGCCGCTGGTGCACCTCGGCGACGGCACCGTGCACGGCGCGGAGGCGCTGGTGCGCTGGTCACACCCGCAGCACGGGATACTCGGGCCCGACCGGTTCATCTCGCTCGCCGAGCACACCGGGCTGATCGTGCCGCTCGGCCGCTGGGTCCTGGAGGAGTCGGTACGCCAGGCGCGGGGCTGGCAGCAGCTGCACCCCGCGCACAGCGACGGCGGTCCGCTGCGGATCAATGTGAACCTCTCGCCCACCCAGCTCCACCACCCGGGTCTGGTCGCCGACACGGTGGCGGTCCTGGAGCGCACCGGTCTCGATCCGGGGGCGCTCTGCCTGGAGGTAACCGAGTCGGCGCTGATCGGCGCCGACGACGATCTGCTCAAACCGCTGCGGCAACTGGCCGACATGGGCGTGGACATCGCGCTGGACGACTTCGGCACCGGCTACTCCAACCTCGCCAATCTGCGCAGGCTGCCGGTGAGTGTGCTGAAGCTGGACAGGTCGTTCACGCAGTCGATGCAGCAGCACCCGGCCGACCCGGTCGACCTCAAGATCGTCGAGGGGATCGTGGCCCTGGCGCACAGCCTGGAGCTGGCGGTCACCGTCGAGGGCGTGGAGACCGGCGCACAGGCCGACCAGCTCAAGGAGCTGGGCTGCGACACGGCTCAGGGCTGGTACTACGCGAGGCCGGGCGCACCCGACCGGATTCACACGCTGTCGCTGGCCGACGCGGTGTGACCGGTGCCCGCCGGGGCGTCGGCGAGCAGGACCTCCTGGAGGACCCGGGCGGCGCGCGGCGGCGCCACATCGCTGCGGTGGGCCAGCGCGATCGTACGGCGCAGTCCGGGGCGGGCCAGCGGGGTGACCCGCAGCCCGTGTCCGGCCCTGGCCGCGATCATGGCGGGCACGACCGCGATGCCGAGCCCGGCCCGTACGAAACCGAGCACCGCGTCCATCTCGCCGCCCTCCACGGTGAAGTACGGCTCGAACCCCTCGGCCCGGCAGGCCGAGAGCGTGAGGTCCCGCAGGTCGTAGCCGTGCCGGAACATCACCATCGGCTCGCCCTCCAGGTCGGCGATCCGCAGGGGTGAGTGCGGCGGGGCGGCCGCCG
Source organism: Streptomyces sp. NPDC059398 (assembly GCF_042751845.1). Taxonomy (NCBI): domain Bacteria; kingdom Bacillati; phylum Actinomycetota; class Actinomycetes; order Kitasatosporales; family Streptomycetaceae; genus Streptomyces; species Streptomyces sp. NPDC059398. The sequence continues at coordinate 62,159 of NZ_JBHYWP010000024.1, forward strand.
GCGACGAGACGACGACCAGGTCCTCGTGGAACAGCTCGACGGTGGTGAGTGCGGGCGAGGGGGCGGGCAGCGGGAGGACGACCAGCGCGAGATCCAGGGCGCCGCGCGCCAGCTCCCGCACGAGGTCGTGCGAGCCGCCCTCCTCGATCATCAGCTGGATACCGGGGTGCTGGTCGTGGAAGGTGCGCAGCACATCGGGGAGCAGACCGGTGCAGAGGCTCGGTGTCGCGCCCAGCCTGACCCGGCCGCGCCTGAGCTGGGCCAGCTCCTGCACCTCGTGGCGGGCCGTCTCGGCGTCGGCGAGGATCCGCCGGGCGAGCGGCAGCAGCGTCTCCCCGGCGTCGGTGAGGGCGATGTTGCCGCGGGCCCTGCTGAACAGGGCGGCGCCCAGCTCCTTCTCCAGCGCCCTGATCTGCTGGGACAGCGAGGGCTGGGCGACATGCAGCTCCTCGGCGGCGCGGGTGAAGTGACGGGTCTCGGCGACGGCGACGAAATACCCGAGCTGCTGGAGCTGCATGGCTACCACCGTAACCGAGCACGATAGCCAGCGGCTATGGATATGAGGCGTTCCATGTCTTGGACCACTGGCCACGCGATCCGTAACGTGTTCTGACATGGCACTGGCAACGAAGACGGACCGACGGCCGTCCATGGCGCGCTCGGTCTGGTCATCGACCGTGGGCAAGAAGACGATCATGGCCGTGAGCGGTCTGATCATGCTGCTGTACCTGGTCGTCCACATGTTCGGCAACCTGAAGATCTTCTTCGGCTCCGGGCAGTTCAACAGCTACGCGCACTGGCTGCGCACCATCGGTGAGCCCTTCCTCCACTACGAGTGGGCGCTGTGGATCATCCGCGTCGTGCTCGTCGCCGCGGTGGTGCTGCACGCCGTCTGCGCCTACCAGCTCAGCCGCCGCGATCTGCGGGCCCGCCCGGTCGCGTACGCGCACAAGCGCCCGCGCGCCAGCTATGCCACCCGCACCATGCGCTGGGGCGGCATCATCCTCGCCCTGTTCATCGTCTGGCACCTGCTGGACTTCACCACCCTCACGGTGAACGACAACGCCCAGCCAGGACACCCCTACGAGAACGTCGTGGCGACGTTCCACACCTGGTACGGCGATGTCATCTACATCGTCGCGATGCTCGCGCTCGGTCTGCACATCAGGCACGGCTTCTGGAGCGCGGCACAGACCCTCGGCGCCGGGAAGGCCACCCGCGACCGGGTGCTGAAGGCCGTCGCCAACATCCTCGCGCTGGTGCTGACGGTGGGTTTCATCTCGGTACCCGTCGCCGTCATGACCGGAGTCGTGAGCTGACATGACCGCCTACACGCAGTACACGACCGGCGCCCCGGCCGCCGACACCAAGGCCCCGCAGGGGCCGGTCGCCGACCGCTGGGACACCCGCCGCTTCGAGGCCAAGCTGGTCAACCCGGCCAACCGCCGCAAGCACACCGTCATCGTCGTCGGCACCGGACTCGCGGGCGGCTCCGCCGGCGCCACCCTCGCCGAACAGGGCTACCACGTCGTGCAGTTCTGCTACCAGGACTCACCGCGCCGGGCCCACTCCATCGCCGCGCAGGGCGGGATCAACGCCGCCAAGAACTACCGGAACGACGGCGACTCGGTGCACCGGCTCTTCTACGACACCGTCAAGGGCGGCGACTTCAGGTCCCGCGAGTCCAACGTCCACCGGCTCGCCCAGATCTCGGTGGAGATCATCGACCAGTGCGTCGCCCAGGGCGTGCCGTTCGCCCGTGAGTACGGCGGACTCCTCGACACCCGCTCCTTCGGCGGCGTCCAGGTCTCCCGTACCTTCTACGCCCGTGGCCAGACCGGGCAGCAGCTGCTCCTCGGCGCCTACCAGGCGCTCTCCCGGCAGATCGCGGCCGGCACCGTCGAGATGCACCCGCGCACCGAGATGCTCGACCTGATCGTGGTGGACGGCAAGGCCCGCGGGATCGTCGCCCGCGATCTGATCACCGGGAAGATCTCGACGTACTTCGCGGACGCGGTGGTGCTGGCCAGCGGCGGCTACGGCAACGTCTTCTACCTCTCCACCAACGCCATGAACTCCAACGCCACCGCGGCCTGGCGCGCCCACCGCCGCGGCGCCTGGTTCGCCAACCCCTGCTTCACCCAGATCCACCCCACCTGCATCCCGCGCACCGGAGAGCACCAGTCGAAGCTCACCCTGATGAGCGAATCGCTGCGCAACGACGGCCGGATCTGGGTGCCGAAGGCGAAGGGCGACGACCGCCCCGCCAACGAGATCCCCGAGGACGAGCGCGACTACTACCTGGAACGCACCTACCCGTCGTTCGGGAACCTCGTGCCGCGCGACATCGCCTCGCGGGCCGCGAAGAACGTCTGCGACGAGGGACGCGGGGTCGGACCCGGCGGGCAGGGCGTCTATCTGGACTTCGCCGACGCGATCACGCGCATGGGCCGCCGGGCCGTCGAGGAGAAGTACGGCAACCTCTTCGACATGTACGCGCAGATCACCGCGGAGAACCCGTACGAGACACCGATGCGCATCTACCCGGCCGTGCACTACACGATGGGCGGACTCTGGGTCGACTACGACCTCCAGACCACCATCCCGGGGCTGTTCGCGATCGGTGAGGCCAACTTCTCCGACCACGGCGCCAACCGGCTCGGCGCCTCCGCGCTGATGCAGGGGCTCGCCGACGGCTACTTCGTCCTGCCGTCCACCATCAACGACTACCTCGCCCGCAACCCGCACCACGAGGAGATCACCGCCGACCATCCGGCGGTGGCCGAGGCCGTCGCCGAGACCGAGGACCGGCTCAATCTGCTGCTCTCGGTCGACGGTGACCGCACCCCGGACTCCTTCCACCGCGAGATCGGTGAACTGATGTGGGAGCTCTGCGGGATGGCCCGTACGGACGACGGCCTGCGCAAGGCGCTCGACCGGCTGCCGCGGATCCGCGAGGAGTTCTGGCGCCGTATCAAGGTGCCGGGCACCGGCGAAGAGTTCAACCAGTCGCTGGAGCGCGCCAACCGCGTCGTGGACTACCTGGAGCTCGCCGAGCTCATGTGCCTCGACGCCCTGCACCGCGCGGAATCCTGCGGAGGCCACTTCCGCGAGGAGTCCCAGACCCCGGACGGGGAGGCCGCGCGGCGCGACGAGGAGTTCTCGTACGCCGCCGCCTGGGAGTTCACCGCCACCGGCGACGCCCCCGTCCTGCACAAGGAAGACCTGGTCTTCGAGTACGTCCACCCCACTCAGCGGAGCTACGCATGAAGCTCACCCTGCGCGTCTGGCGCCAGCAGAACGCGGCCGCCCCCGGCGCTATGACGACCTACGAAGTCGACGACATCTCACCGGACATGTCGTTCCTGGAGATGCTCGACACCCTCAACGAGGAGCTGACGCTCAAGGGCGACCAGCCCGTCGCCTTCGACCACGACTGCCGCGAGGGCATCTGCGGCGCGTGCAGCCTCGTCATCAACGGTGACGCCCACGGACCGGAGCGCACCACCACCTGCCAGCTCCATATGCGCTCCTTCCGGGACGGCGACACCATCGACGTCGAACCGTGGCGTGCCTCGGCCTTCCCGGTCGTGAAGGACCTCGTGGTGGACCGGTCGGCCTTCGACCGGATCATCCAGTCCGGCGGCTACGTCAGCGTCCCGACCGGCGCGGCGCCCGAGGCGCACGCCACGCCCGTACCGAAGGCGGACGCCGACTACGCCTTCGAGCACGCCGAGTGCATCGGCTGCGGTGCCTGTGTGGCGGCCTGCCCCAACGGCTCCGCGATGCTCTTCACATCCGCGAAGATCAACCATCTCAATGTGCTCCCGCAGGGCGCCCCCGAGCGCGAGACCCGGGTGCTCGACATGGTCACGCAGATGGACGACGAGGGGTTCGGCGGCTGCACGCTCACCGGGGAGTGCGCCACCGCCTGCCCCAAGGGCATCCCGCTGCCGTCGATCACCGCGATGAACAAGGAGTGGCTCCGGGCCACCCGCAAGGTCAGCCGCTGACGCGGTCCCCCGCGGTGCCCGGCATCGCGTCCGTGCCGCGCAGCGCGCGCAGCAGATAGGGCGCGGTCCGGCTGCCTGGCGCGGCAGCCACCTCATCCGGCGGGCCCGCGGCGACGATCCGTCCGCCGTCGCCGCCCCCGCCGGGGCCCAGGTCGATCACCCAGTCGGCCCCGGCCACCACCGTCATGTCGTGCTCGACCACCACCACCGTGTGGCCCGCGTCGGCCAGTCCGTGCAACTGCCGCATCAGGACCTCCACATCGGCCGGATGCAGCCCGGTGGTCGGCTCGTCCAGGACGTACAGGGTGTGCGCCCCGCGGGCGCGCTGCAGCTCGCTCGCCAGCTTGATGCGCTGCGCCTCGCCGCCCGACAGCTCGGTCGCGGGCTGTCCGAGCCGCAGATAGCCGAGCCCCACGTCGAGCAGGGTCCGCAGACTGCGGGCGGCGGCGGGCGATCCGGCGAAGAACTCGGCGGCCGCCTCCACCGTCAGATCGAGGACATCGGCGATGGTGCGGCCCCGGTGCCTGATCTCCAGCGTCTCCGGGTTGTACCGCGCCCCGTGGCAGTCCGGGCACGGCGCGTACGTACTGGGCAGGAAGAGCAGCTCGACGGAGACGAACCCCTCGCCCTGGCAGGTCTCGCACCGTCCCCCCGGCACATTGAACGAGAACCGGCCCGCCCGGTACCCACGGGCCCGCGCCTCGTCGGTGGCGCTGAACAGCTTCCGTACGGTGTCGAAGAGACCGGTGTACGTGGCGAGGTTGGACCGGGGGGTGCGCCCGATCGGCTTCTGATCAACCGTCACCAGGCGTTGCACGCCGGGAAGTTCCTCGATGATCTCGCTCACCAGGGTGGACTTCCCCGACCCGGACACCCCGGTCACCGCCGTGAGTACACCGAGCGGGACCGAGGCCCGCAGCCCTTCGAGGTTGTGCCGGGTCACCGGGCCGATCTCCAGCATCCCGGACGGCTCTCGCACCGTGCGCTCCGGAGCCCCGGAAGAGTCGAAGAGATAGCGCCGGGTCACCGAATCGGCGACATCCGCGAGGAGCGCGGGCGGCCCGCTGTGCAGCACCCGGCCGCCGTGCTCACCCGCATGGGGTCCCACATCGACCAGCCAGTCCGCACGGCGTACGACATCGAGCTGATGCTCGACCACGAAGACGGAGTTGCCCGTCTCCCCGAGCCGGTCGAGCACCACCAGCAGCGCCTCGGTGTCCGCCGGGTGCAGCCCCGCCGACGGCTCGTCGAGCACATACACGACGCCGAAAAGCCCCGACCTCAACTGGGTGGCGAGCCGCAGCCGCTGGAGTTCGCCCGAGGAGAGGCTCGGGGTGGTGCGGTCCAGGCTCAGATAGCCCAGGCCCAGTTCGGTGACGACCGCGATACGCGCCAGCAGATCGCCGGTCAGCACCTTCGCCGTCTCGCCGCCGCCGTCCGCTTCCGCGAGCACCCCGGCGAGACCGGAGAGCGGGAGCGCGGCGAGTTCGGCGATCGTACGTCCGGCGAAGGTGACCGCGAGGGACTCGGGGCGCAGCCGGTGGCCCCCGCACACCGGGCACGGCGCGCTCGTCAGGAAGCGCTCGGCCCTGGCACGCAGCGACGGGCTCCGGGAGTCCGCGAAGGTGTGCAGCACATACCGCTGCGCGCTCATGTACGTGCCCTGGTACGGGCGGTGGATCCGTCCCGCGTCCCGCACCGGGTGCACGGTCACCACCGGCTGCTCGTCGGTGAAGAGCATCCAGTCGCGGTCCTGCTGCGCCAGTTCACGCCAGGGCCGGTCCACGTCGTACCCGAGCGCGTCCAGCACATCGCGGAGGTTCTTGCCCTGCCAGGCCCCGGGCCAGGCCGCGATGGCCCCCTCCCTGACGGAGAGCGAGGGGTCGGGAACGAGGAGCGCCTCGCTGGTGCGGTGCACCCGCCCGAGGCCGTGACACTCCGGACAGGCGCCGGCCGCGGTGTTCGGCGAGAACGCGTCCGAATCGAGCCGCTCGGCCCCCGCCGGGTAGTCACCCGCGCGGGAGAAGAGCATCCGCAGTGAGTTCGAGAGGGTGGTGACCGTTCCGACCGAGGACCGGGAGGTGGGCGCGGACCTGCGCTGTTCCAGCGAGACCGCGGGCGGAAGACCGCTGATCGAGCCGACCTTCGGCGCCCCCACCTGGTGGATGAGGCGCCGGGCGTACGGAGCGACCGACTCGAAGTAGCGCCGCTGGGCCTCCGCGTAGACCGTGCCGAAGGCCAGCGAGGACTTGCCCGAGCCCGAGACCCCCGTGAACACCACCAGGGCGTCGCGGGGGATGTCCACATCGACGCCGCGGAGATTGTGCTCACGGGCGCCACGGACACGGACATACGGGTCATGGGGGCTTTGCATAACGGAATTCTAGGCGGCGCTCTCCCCCCACGGAGTCAGCCGACGTGCACCCGGGGCCGCCGGTCCGGATCGGGCTCCGCACGGCGCAGCACCTCACGCGTCACCGGGGCCACCTCGCCGTGGCCGAAGACCAGGAAGCGCAGCAGATGGCCGACCGGGCTGCCCTCCGTCCAGTTGAAGTACGCGTGCGGCACCCGGCCGGTGCGGTCCCTCAGCTGGAGGAGCACCGCGGCGATGGTGTTGGGCACGCCCGGCCCGGCCACCCGCAGGACCCGCGCCCCGTACCGTTCCTCACCCCGTACCGGCATGCTCACTGTGAAGTCGGACGAGTCCTGCACGGTGACTTCGAGGAAGAGCACCGGGCTGCCTCCGGGGATATGGGTCTCCTCGCGCTGGCTGCCCTCCTTCGCGCGGTACTCGGCGGCGTTGCGTTCGTGGGGTTCGCTGGCGATGACGCGCAGCGGTCCCGACCGGGCGGCCACGTCCACCAGCCGGGCCGCGGTGTCGTCGAACGTGACGTCCGTGGCGCGCAGTTCGAATGCGCGGTGCACCCGGGAGGCGAACGAGGTCAGCAGGATGCCGATGATGAAGAGCAGGGCGATCTTCAGCCCGTCGGGGCGTTCGATCACATTGGTGACCAGGGTGTAGGCGAAGACCGCGGTGATCAGACCGAACCCGGCGGCGGCCCGCCGGCGCCCCCGGTGCAGGACCGCGACGGTCGACGCGAAGGACGCGGAGAGCATCAGGACCAGCACCCCGGTGGCGTACGCGCCGCTCTGCTTGTCGACGTTCGCGTCGAACCGCCAGGTGACGAAGAAGGCGATGGCCACGAAGATGAGGACGAGCGGGCGGACGGCGCGCGCCCACTCCGGCGCCATCCCGTAACGCGGCAGATAGCGCGGTACGAGATTGAGCAGCCCGGCGAGCGCCGATGCGCCCGCGAACCAGAGGATCGCGATCGTGGAGACGTCGTACACCGTCCCGAAGGCCTCGCCGAGATATTCGTGCGCCAGATAGGCGAGCGCCCGCCCGTTGGCCCGCCCTCCGGCCTTGAACTCGGCCGGAGGGATGAGGAGGGTGGTGGCCAGGCTGGAGACCAGCAGGAACCCGCTCATGATCAGCGCGGCGGTGGTGAGGAGCCTGCGGGTGTCCCTGATCCGTCCGGTGGGGCTGGCCCAGGTGTCCGTGGCGGCCCCCTTGATCTGGGGCATGACGGCGACACCGGTCTCGAATCCGGACATGCCGAGCGCGAGCTTGGGAAAGACCAGCAGCGCCACACCGATCATCGCGAACGGCGAGGAGTGCGCGGCCCGCGCGGCCCGCCACCAGTCGCTCACGTCCACGGGGTGGTGGGCCACGTTCCACACCGAGTCGGCGAGGACGATCAGGTTGAGCCCCAGATAGATCCCCACGAGGACGACCGCGATGCCGATCGCTTCTCTGAAGCCCTTGAGGAAGATCGCTCCGAGACCGGAGACCAGCCCCAGGGTGATCCAGAGACCGGCGCCCCGGAGCCAGTGTGGTGCGAACGGGTTCTCCACCACATGGGCGGAGGCATCCGCGGCCGACAGAGTGATGGTGATCATGAAGTCGGTCGCCGCGAAGCCCAGCAGGACGAGGACGAAGAGCTTCCCCGCCCACCAGGGCAGCAGCCGCTCCAGCATGGCGATCGAGCCCTCGCCGTGCGGGCTCTCGCGGGCCACCCGCCGGTACACCGGAAGCGCGCCGCCGAGGGTCAGGGCGAGCAGTACCAGGGTGGCGAGCGGGGAGAGCAGACCGGCGGCCAGCGCGGCGATGCCCGGCTGATAGCCGAGCGTGGAGAAGTAGTCCACACCGGTGAGGCACATCACCCGCCACCAGGGATGCCCCTTGTTCTCGGCGGGTGGTGTGCCGTGCGGACCGGGGTGCCGCGCCGACTGCTCGGTCAGACCTTCCAGCAGCCACGCCCGCCAGCGCGCCGTGGGGCGCGCTGGCTGCGGCTGCGGCGGGGCCTGACTGCCGGTCATGCGGAGCCCCTGTCGCCTGCGGTCGGTGGGTCGGTGGGTCGGTGGGTTGGTGGAGCGGTGGGTCGGTGAACCGGTGGACCGGTCGATCCGCATAGATCCGTGGTCCCTGGCTCAGCGGTCCGCGCGGCTACGGTCTGCGGTCCGCGCGGCTCCCCGGTCCGCGGGTGACACGGCGGACGACCCGCCCGCGCGGCCCGAAGGCGGCGGTGTCCCTCACATCGTCACCCGGTCCGCCGCTACGGGCGAGCGCGCCGCCGCACCACGGCCGCCGCGAGTTCGCCGATCAGCCGCTCGGTCTCCTCCCAGCCGATACAGGCATCGGTGACGCTCCGGCCGTACGTCAGGGTGGAGAGCGGGCCCGGTTCCTGGCGGCCCGCCAGCAGGAAGCTCTCCATCATCAGCCCCGCGATGCCCTGCTCGCCCGCTGCCACCCGGCCGGCGATCTCCCGTACGACCTCCGCCTGGCGCGCCGGGTCCTTGCCGCTGTTGGCGTGGCTGGCGTCGATGATCAGACGGCCCGGCATCCCCGCCCCCTCCAGCAGGGAGAGCGCGTCGCCGACCTCCCGCGGGCCGTAGTTGGGGCCGCCGCGGCCACCGCGCAGGATCACATGGCAGTCGGGGTTGCCGGACGTGGAGACGACCGAGCCGTGGCCTTCGCCGTCGACCCCGAAGAACACATGGCTGCCGGCCGCCGCCCGGCAGCCGTCGACCGCCGCCTGGACATCGCCGTCCGTCGCGTTCTTGAACCCGACCGGCATCGACACCCCGGACGCGAGCTGGCGGTGCACCTGGCTCTCCGGTGTCCGGGCGCCGATCGCGCCCCAGCTCACCGCGTCCGCGATGTACTGCGGGCCGTTGGGCTCCAGGAACTCGCAGCCGACCGGGAGCCCGGTACCGAGCACGTCCAGCAGCACCCGGCGGGCCGTGCGCAGCCCTCGCTCCACGTCGTAGGTGCCGTCCAGGCCGGGATCGTTGATGAGCCCCTTCCACCCGAGGGTCGTCCTCGGCTTCTCGAAGTAGACGCGCATGACGACGCAGAGCTCACCGCTCAGGGGCGCGGCGGCCGCCGCGAGCCGGCGGGCGTAGTCCAGGGCCGCCGCCGGATCGTGGACGGAGCAGGGGCCGACGACGAGGAGGAGTCTGTCGTCCTCCCCGGCGAGTACGGACCGCACGGCCCGCCTGCTGTCGCGGACCAGGGCCATGCGCTCGGCGTCCAGGGGGAGTTCGTCCCGCAGGGCCGACGGTGCGACGAGGCGCTGGAAGCCGGTGACCCGCAGGTCACCGGTGTCCGGCGGGGCACTGGCGGACGCGCCGGTGGTGCCGGGTGCGCGGGTGGCGTCGCCGGTGATGGCGGACGCGCCGTCCGTGGAGGTGTTCATGGGGGCTTCCCGTTCTGCTGCGGCGGGAGGCCGTGTGCGTGGAGTGCACGCCGTCCGGTACCAGCCCGCCTGTACGACGAAAGGCAGAGACGGTGCGTCTCTGCCTTGCTGGCTCCGGGTGATCGGTCGGTCAGCGCAGGTGACCTCCGGCTCCACCCGGAGCCGGCTCATAGCGCTGATACCAACGGATCACTGACATGGGGAGACCGTAGCAGAACCGCGCCGGTACCCGGACGAGCGGCCTCCGCTTGTTGGGCGGTCCGGTTGTAGGGCGGTCCGGGAGATGTCCGGCCGCCGTACCGGCCCACGGACCGGCCGGTACGGAACGCGGGCCCGTGGCCGGCTCAGCCGGTGATCCGGGCCAGCCGCCGGTAGGAGTCGAGCAGCGCCGTACGGTCGTACGTACTGGTCGTGACCAGGAACTCGTCGGCCCCGCTGCGGCCCAGCACCTTCTCCAGACCGTCCGCCACCTCCTCCTCGGTGCCGTGCAGCTGACCGCGCTGCGCCTCTTCGAAGAGGCTCCGCTCCCGTGCGGTCATCGTCAGGCCGGCGATCCGCTCCGCGGGGACAAGGGGCGGGAAGGCGCCATGGGTCCGTGAGTAGGCCGTGGACCAGGCCTCGGGCAGCAGGATCCGGCGGGCCTCATCGGTGGTCGGCGCCACGGCGACGGTGCCCGAGAGCACGACGTACGGGCGCTCGCCCCAGGCCGAGGGCCGGAACGACTCCCGGTAGCCGTCCACGGCCCGCAGCATCTCGTCCTCACCACGCACGGCGGCGATCACCAGCGGCAGCCCGGCCGCGGCCGCCACCCGGGCCCCGGCGCCGGTGGCCAGCACGAAGGCGGGCAGCCGCAGCCCCTCCGCCGGACGGGCGTGGACCTGCGGGTGCGCCGTCTGATCGCCCGAGAAGTACCCCAGCAGCTCCGCCAGCTGGGCGGCGAAGTCCTCGGCGTCCTGTCTGCCGTGTCCCAGCGCCCTGCGGATGCCGTCGGTGAACCCGACCGACCGGCCCAGGCCCATGTCGATCCGGCCGGGGAAGAGCGCTTCGAGCACCCCGAACTGCTCGGCGACGACCAGCGGCCGGTGGTTGGGCAGCATCACCCCGCCGGTCCCCACGCGGATCGTCGACGTGGCGGCGGCGACGGCTGCGGCGAGCACGGTGGGCGCCGAGCCCGCGACCCCCGGCACGCTGTGGTGCTCCGAGACCCAGAACCGGTGGTATCCCAGCGCCTCGGCCTGCTGCGCGAAACGCACGGTGTCGCGCAGGGCCTCGGAGCCGTCGCGCCCCTCACGGGTGCGGGAGCGGTCCAGTACGGAGAACGGTGTCGAGGAGATCGCAGAGCTCACCACAGGTTCAACGCCCGTGCCGGGCGCGGGGGCGCCCCCCCGCCCCCCCCCACCCCGTGTACTTCCCGTGATCGCACCCCCTGGAAACCCAGGGTTTTCCCAGGTTTTCGGGGGTTTGCGCATCACGGAGAGTAGGGAGACACTGAATCGAGCCTGTGACCGATCGCACATCTGTCCCGTAGGAGCGCGTTCCGAAAATTCCGCGCAAAGCGAACATCCGGACGACCCCCGCCGACCGGCTCAGACCGGCAACGTGACACGCATCACGAGGCCACCGCCCTCTCGGGGCTCCGCGATGATACGGCCTCCGTGAGCACGCGCGACCGACCGCGCGATGGAGAGACCGAGCCCGACCCCCTTGTCGCTGCCGGTCCGCTCGGTACGCAGGCGCCTGAACGGCTCGAAGAGATTGTCGATCTCGTAAGCGGGAACCACGGGACCCGTGTTCGAGACCACCAGAAGCGCCTGGCCCGGCTGCAGTTCGGTGGTGACCTCGACCCAGCCGTCCTCCGCCACGTTGTAGCGCACCGCGTTCTGGACGAGGTTGAGGGCGATGCGCTCCAGCAGGATGCCGTTGCCCTGGACGACCGCGGGCGACTGCTCCCCGCGGATCTCCACCCCCTTCTCCGCGGCCTCCGCGAGGGTCTGGTCGATGGGCCGGGGGGCCCCCTCGGCCAGATCGACCGGTTTCCGCTCGACGATCTGGTTGTCGCTGCGGGCGAGCAGCAGCAGCCCCTCGACCAGCTGCTCGCTGCGCTCGTTGGTGGCCAGCAGCGTCTTGCCGAGCTGGGTCAGCTCGACGGGCGCCCCCGGATCGGAGAGGTGCACCTCCAGGAGCGTGCGGTTGATCGCCAGCGGGGTGCGGAGTTCGTGCGACGCGTTGGCGACGAACCGCTGCTGCGCGGTGAAGGCCCGCTCCAGCCGGTCGAGCATCTCGTCGAAGGTGTCGGCGAGCTCCTTGAGCTCGTCGTCCGGGCCGTCCAGCTCGATCCGCCGGGTCAGGTCCGTACCGGCCACGCGGCGGGCCGTACGGGTCATCCTGCCGAGTGGGGAGAGCACCCGGCCGGCCACGGCGTAGCCGAAGGCGAAGGCGATGATGCTGAGGCCGACGAGGGCGTACAGCGAGCGGGCCAGCAGATGGTCGAGCGCCTGCTGGCGCTGGTGGTTGACGCAGGAGTTCATGGCCGCGTTGAACTGGTCGGCCGTCCCGTTCTTGGGCAGGTTGCACACCTCGCTGGTGACCGAACCCGCAACGATCTTGAAAGGCAGCTCGACGCCGACGTTGAGCGCCTGCGCCGCCAGCATGTAGATGATCGTCAGCAGCAGGATCCCGGCGATCAGGAACATGCCGCCGTAGAGGAGCGTCAGACGTATCCGGATGGTCGGCCGCAGCAGCGGGGAGAGGGACTCCGAGCTCTTCGGGTCCCAGGTCGGTTTGGGCGGCGCCGCGGGCGCCGCCGGGCTGTTGGGCACGGGGCGCTCAGATCCGGTAGCCCGAGCCCGGCACGGTCACGATGACCGGAGGCTCACCGAGTTTGCGGCGGAGCGTCATGACGGTCACGCGTACGACGTTGGTGAACGGATCGGTGTTCTCGTCCCAGGCCTTCTCCAGTAGCTGCTCGGCCGAGACGACCGCGCCCTCGCTGCGCATCAGCACTTCGAGCACGGCGAACTCCTTGGGGGCCAGCTGGATCTCGCGGCCCTCCCGGAAGACCTCACGGCGGTTGGGGTCCAGCTTGATGCCGGCCCGCTCCAGGACGGGCGGCAGGGCGACCGTCGTACGGCGTCCGAGGGCCCGGACCCGCGCCGTCAGCTCGGTGAACGCGAAGGGCTTGGGCAGATAGTCGTCCGCGCCGAGCTCCAGGCCCTCCACCCGGTCGCTGACGTCTCCCGACGCGGTGAGCATCAGGACCCTGGTGGGCATGCCGAGTTCGACGATCTTGCGGCAGACGTCGTCGCCGTGGATCACGGGCAGGTCCCGGTCGAGGACCACGACGTCGTAGTCGTTGACCCCGATCCGCTCCAGGGCCGCGGCGCCGTCGTACACGACGTCGACGGCCATGGCCTCCCGGCGGAGTCCGGTGGCCACCGCATCGGCGAGCAGCTGCTCGTCCTCGACGACGAGTACGCGCACGGCGCTTGTCCTTCCGTTGCAGCCCGTGTCCGGGCGGAGTCCTGGCATGGAGTGTGTCCCTCCATCCTGCCCCGTACGGCCATAAACCGGCTGTAAGGCAAGGCCAGGTGGTGATCGGCCGGGAATTCAGGGATTGCCGGTGCGGTTGAGGTTTCCTTGAGGCGGAGCAAGGGGAGGACGACTGCACACCCGCCGATCACGCCCTGTACGGGGCGCGCCACATCCCGCTCCGCCACCACCGGGGACGCGTGATCAGTTGATGACCCTCGGCACACCCCCGTGCCACCGACCCACGACGAGGGGGCGCACCATGGACGCATTCACCGCAGGTCTGCTGCAGCGCATAAAGGCCACCCAGACCGACCTGACGCGTGCCCGCGAGTCGGGCGACGACTTCCTGGCGGAGGTCGAGCAGGGCGAGCTGGACGATCTCCACCGTCTCGCGGCCGAACACGGTGTGGCCGTAGGCCCCGCCCTGACCGCCGAGTCCGGCGCTGACATCCACACCGCCGACATCCACACCGCGGGCGTCTGACCCGCACAGCGCGCAGCGCGAGGCCCCCGGCACCTGGGACGGTGCCGGGG